>JBLIHD010000020.1:0-11649 GCA_047636335.1 Flavobacterium sp. | reverse complement strand
GAAATGAAATTGACGATACTCAAGAATTAAATTACAGTGCTATAATGAAAGCTATTCATGAAACCGGGTTTAAAGGTTATGTAGCGCAAGAATTTATTCCTAAAAACCAGAACAAGCTTGAATCCTTAAAAAGGGCAATCACAATTTGTGATATTTAACGATTATAAAAAATAGAACTCATGATAAA
This sequence comes from Flavobacterium sp., assembly GCA_047636335.1. Lineage (GTDB taxonomy): Bacteria > Bacteroidota > Bacteroidia > Flavobacteriales > Flavobacteriaceae > Flavobacterium. The sequence goes on along the minus strand of JBLIHD010000020.1, from coordinate 11,462 downwards.
AAGAAGAAACTTTTTAATAAGCAGCGGACTGGCTCTTGGTGCATTAGCCATTGCTCCCTCCTTTGCATTTTCTTTAAAAAAGAAATCAATAGGTATTCAATTATGGACATTGAGAAATACTTTGCCAAAAGATGTCAAGGGTGTATTAGCACAAGTAGGAAAAGTCGGCTTTAATGAAGTAGAAACTTTTGGTTATTCAATAGACAAAGGCTTTTTTGGCACTTCCGTAAATGATTTTAAATCAATTCTTGATGATAATGGTTTGAAAGCTACCAGTAATCATTTTGATTTCAATTCGATGATTAAAGACGGTTCTACTGACCTTGTGCAATCATATATTGAAACTGCAAATAACTTAGGAAGTGAGTATGTAACAATACCCTACATCGTTTCTGAATTACGAGGCACAACTAGCGATGATTACAAAAAGCTAGCTTTACAAATAAATAAAGTGGGAGAGCTTTGTAAAGCAGGAGGTTTAAAATTAGCCTATCACAATCATGATTTTGAATTTACAAAATTTGGATCAACAAATGGATATGAGATTTTATTAAATGAAACGGATAAAAACTTAGTTGATTTTGAAATGGATTTATATTGGGTAGTTCGTGCCGGACATGATCCGTTACAGTTATTCAAAGAACATCCAGGTCGTTTCAAAATGTGGCATGTTAAAGATATGGATAAAGTAAACCCAGACTGGAATGCTGAAATAGGAAGTGGGAATATCGATTTCAAATCAATTTTTGCACAAGCTGAACTTGCTGGAATGAAGCGTTTCTTTTTAGAACACGAATCAAACTACAAACCAAACCCTATAGAATCAGCTAAAACAAGTTTTAATTATATATCCAACTCTTTGTTATAGGAACCAGATACATTTTTAAAATTAGAAAAGAGGTATTCATAAATAACATTATAAACACCTCTTTTTTATTTGTTTCGAAAAAGAATTGAATTATTGTTTCCAAAGATTTTTATATAAAACGGGGCATAATATTGCCATAGTTTGGGGGTCATCTACATCCCAATTAAATTTTAACAGAGGGTAATTTTCATCATTGGTGATAAACTTTTCGTAATCGATAAAAGCGTACAAATCTTCACCCGTATTATTTTTAAATGCATTCATCGCTACGTACCAAAAACCCTCAAATTCGTAAGATTCTTTACCTTCAACAATATGCTTGATTAAAGTGTCAGGGTTTGCTTTTACGCTATAGAACGCTTCCTTTCCTCTCGAGATCAACCAGCATCTGAAATATTCGAATCCACCATCTGAACAACCATCGTTAACAATATAAGCAGCACACCATAGATCCGAATTATACGAATCAAAAAGAAGTTTATCGGTTCTTAAACGAAAACCGATCATTTCTTGCGGACTGAGTTTTTCAATGTCGGAAATCAAAAAGAGTTCCTGATCTTCTTGATTGTCAGTTCCCTTTATCGAGTTTTCAATTATCGACCAATACATCTCTTCATCCAGCATTTCGCTTGATTTGGACAGCGTCACTGAATCAACCTGAATGGAAGTGACATCATTAGTGTTTGTCCTCACTTCAGTCTTTGATGTACTGTATTGACCAAAAGTAACTATACTTATAAATAAAAAAGAAAACAAAAATGTGTATTTATTCCTCATAAATAATAAAAATAGTGATAGAGTATAATTATTAATCGTTGTATGCTCCATGGTAAATTTAGCAAATTTTACTCTGTAATATCGAATCCTGCTACATAGAAATTCTTGTCAATTTCTAACTTTGGGTTTTCGGCCGTGATCGTTTCCCGCTCCCAAGTCGTTTCTGGTTTTAGCCATTTTTCTTTTCCGTCGAGAGTGACCTTTACGGGCATATTGAAGCCACTGACGCAATTAGTCCAACGAAATCCTAATGTACTCCCTTTGAAATAATATTCCAATGTAGGTACCCTTGTATCCCTTAGATACTGGTTAAAAACCTTTGACAAGTCCACTGCGGCTGCAGCAGTCAGATAATCCTCAATTTGCTTGGTATTTACCGTTTGATGGTAAAAGGTACTGTTTAGTCCCCTTAAAATGGCTCTCCATTTTTCATCAGAGTTTACTATTTGGCGAATCGTATGCAGCATGTTGGCTCCTTTATAGTACATATCACTGGAACCCTCATTATTGACATCATAGTGTCCAATAATGGGTTTGTCATTTTGGATGTTTTTTCGAATTCCCCTTACATAGCTGTACCCGGCTTCCTTTCCATAGTAATATTCCACAAAAAGACTTTCTGAATAGTTCGTGAAACTCTCATGAATCCACATATCGGCTATATCCTTATAAGTGATGTTGTTGGCAAACCATTCGTGTCCCGATTCATGAATAATTATAAAGTCAAATTTTAATCCCCAACCCGTTCCGCTTAAATCCCGACCGAGGTATCCGTTCTTAAAACCATTTCCATAAGTCACAGAACTTTGGTGTTCCATCCCTAAGTAGGGAGCTTCTACCAGTTTGTAACTGTCTTCGTAAAAAGGATAAGGACCAAACCAGTGTTCAAAGGCTTTCAACATTCGGGGTACGTCTTTGAATTGTTCTTTGGCTTTGGCCAAATTATCCCTCAAAACATAGTAAGTACAATCTAAATTCCCTTTTTCGCCTTGGTATTTTTCCGAGAAGGAAACGTAATCGCCAATATTAATATTTACACCGTAATTGTTAATCGGATTGGAGACATACCAATTATAGGTTTTTGTTCCGTCCTTTAGTTCTTTGACACTTTGCAAACGACCATTGGATACATTTACCAAATTTCCGGGAACATTAACACTGATGAGCATGTTCTCGACCTCGTCATACATATGATCTTTGTTCGGCCACCAAACACTTGCTCCCAATCCTTGACAGGAAGAAGCTATAAATAGTTTGCCGTTAGCGTCTTTTTTCCAAGTGATTCCCCCATCCCAAGGCGGATTGACAGCCACTTTGGGTTTACCACCGTAAAAAACGGTCAACTCCATTGTCTTGCCCACCGTTTGGGGAGCGACCAATTCAATAAAAAAGGCATTGCCGTCGCGAGTATATTTAAGAGTTTTTCCATCCTGAATAACTTTATAAATGTCCATCGGATTCTGCAAATCAATTTGCATGCGATTGTATTCTTGCAGCACTTTATATTTAATGGTGTTCGACCCTGTTATCGTGCTGTCTGAAGGGTTGATTTTGATATCTAGATGGTATTGCTTCAAGTCCCACCACAGCCTTTCTTTGGTTATGCTGCCCCGCAAAGTATCTTGTTTGGCAAAAGAGACAGCTGCCCCTTGCAAAAGACCTTGCGCTTTTGCATTATTTGAAATAAATAATGATATTAAAATAAAAACAAAAAATTTTTTCATGAATTTGGAACCTTTGATAGTAACATTGGTTTATAATCTAAACCGTTTAATTAATGTAGTCTTGACACTTTCTCTTGTTTCACCACTACCGTATAATCGGCAACCAGTCGGTCAACATAATCATTCAGCAACTCCAATACTCTTTCACTTTTGTCCGATTTTACGATTAAGCCCGCGTGGTAGTCCAATAGAACTTTAAAGCAAACTTCCGGATCGGAGAAAAAAGACAGATCAGGTTCTTTATATTTGGAAAGCGTCAATACTATTCCGGCATAGGCTTTTTTAACTTTTGGCAAGCTATATTTTTTTCCTTTCACCAAAGCGTCTTCGATTGCGGCCCATTCCTTCCACAGATTGATGTTTGAAGCCGCTTCCACCATTTCGGCAAGATGTGCTCCACCAACACGAGACGAAGTTTCCAAAAAATAAATTTCACCGTCTTCGCTGTTTTTGATAAATTCAGTATGTGCGGCACCATATTTCAACCCAAAACCTTTCAACACCTGCTCATTCACCTTTTTTATCGCCTTATCGTCTTCTGAATTATAGGGAATATTAGAACTGCGAAACACACCACCCGCTTGAGAAATTTCCATCGGGGTAGCCAAATATTTTGAAGTCAGACTAAACAAAATTTTGCGGTCCAAAATCAAACTGTCGCAATGATAAACATCTCCCGGTTTGAATTGTTCCAGCAAATATTTGAAGCGGTTATTTCCCATTTCGTTTATGTGCATCCACAGGCTTTCTTTGTCAAACACTTTTATAATCCCGGAAGCAGAAGCTTCCGAGCGAGGTTTTAATACCCATGGAGGCGAAACGGTGTCTGCAAAAGTGTTGATGTCATGGTCGTTAAACAAGGAACAAAAAGAGGGACTGTTGATTCCACAGCTTTTGGCTCTCATTCGCATCGCCAGTTTATCCCGGAAATAGCGCCCTGTCGTCTGTCCCATGCCGTCAATCCTCAAGTTTTCCCTAAGATAAGTGGCTTTTTCCACATCGTAGTCGTCTAATGCAACGATGGCATCAACTTGATTTGATTTCATCAAATTACCAACTCCGAGTAATAAATGCTCCAGATTCCAATCGATATCCTGGCCCTCCATATAAAATATTTCGTCGATAGAATCATGTGGCCATGGTTTATCTCGCAATTTTTCGCTTGTTATGAGGTACACTGTGTTGCCTAAACTTTTTAAATGAATTAAAAAGTCGGCACCCTTAAAATAATTTGAAATACAGATGAAGGTCTTAGCATTTTTCATAAGCTTATAAATTTTCGATGAATTTGGTTAATAAATGAACACCGTATGCAGTGGCATGTTTACTTTTGGCAAACTCGTCATCTCCATAAGCCACGCCCGCAACATCAAGATGTGCCCAAGCCGGGTGTTCCTGAGTGAAATATTCCAAAAATTTTGCGGCACTTATGGCCCCGGCGACTGGTTTCCCGCTGTAATTCTTCACGTCGGCGATATCACTTTCTATATCCTGCTTATAGACATCCCACAGTGGCAATTGCCATAATCGCTCGCCGATGGAGTCTCCCACTTCTTGCAGTTTCTTCGAAATAGATTCGTTATTTGTGAACAAAGCTCCGCATTCATATCCGAAAGTTGCCACACTGCTCCCCGTTAACGTGGCAATATCGACGACATATTCGGGCTTGTAATTTTTAATTAAATAGGATAATCCGTCAGCCAAAACAAGGCGGCCTTCGGCATCAGTATCAATAATTTCAATTGAATTTCCGCTATAGCTTTGAATCACGTCGCTGGGTAAAAACGATTTGCTGTCTACCGAATTCTCAGCGCAGGGAACAATCGCTGTTACTTTGATGGGCAATTGCAAATCGGCAATGAGTTGCATGGCGCCAAACACCGCACCACCTCCAGCCATATCACATTTCATATGGACCATTCCTGCGGTTTTTATGTTTAAACCTCCTGTATCAAAGGTTATTCCTTTTCCAACCAGCCCTACATGTTTTAAGTTGGCCGTTTCCTTTTTCGGAATGTACTTCATAATGACGAATTGCGGTTCATTTTCACTGCCTTTCCCGACAGCCAAAAACGCCCCTAGCCCTTCTATTTTACATGCGTCAAAACCCAGAACTTCGACATCAAATCCATATTTATCACCCTTATCTAGAGCCCATTTCGCCAAATATTTTGGCGTGACCTTGTTAGGCGGCAAATCAACTAGCGATAAGGTCTCCAATTGCGCTCTTGCAATTTTTATAGCTTTATTTACGGAATCGGTATGGTCTGTTGCGGACATAATATCCAATTCAAAATCAGTATCTAAAAACGGGTGATCATCCTGTTTTTTGAAATGGCCTAAACTGTATGTGCCCAGAAGTAATCCGGAAATAGCGGCTTCAACCTGCTCAATGTTGAATTCTGCAGGAAGGAATAAAGCAACGTTTTTAGAAAAAGTTTCCTTTTCCTTAGACGCTATTCTGCGGAATATCGTTTTTAACGATTTATAATCAATTGACTTGCCTAAACCTATAAAAATAAAGGTGTTGTCGTTTTTTTCGGCTAAATAATAAGTGTCTTTTTTTCCGTAAAAAACTTTGGAAGAAACTTCTACATCATCAAATATTATGGGAATCAGGTTTTTAGGGCTGGTTTCAAAAACAGGAACTAAAACTGTTCCAGAAAATTTTTCTAAGTTATCAATTCTTTTTGTTTTCATTTAATTTTCTTTATTGTTAAAAAACAGCCACTCAATTGCTTTAGGGAATTCATCACTCCAATACGTTTCGTTGTGTTTTCCCAGTTTATTAATGCTTAAATTGATTTTCATCTTATCTTTCACAAATTCGCTTGAAAGCATTCGACTTTTAAAACCTTTGACATGTTCGATCATCGTTTCGCTTTCATCGCCACCGGCATATAAATAAATTTTAGTGTCTTCGATGCTTTCATCTGCAACATTAATTTTAAGATCGGGCTTCACCCATAGCGAAGGAGAAAAGATCATCAATTTCCCAAATACTTCCGGATACCGCAATCCGCTGAAAATACTGATCAATCCGCCCATGGAACTGCCTCCTATTCCAGTATGTTCTCTTTCCCTTTTTGTTCGAAAATTACTATCAATAAATGGTTTCAGGGTTTCCGTCACAAAACGAATGTATTTTTTGCCTTGACCTTTCCCTAATACCGTTTTCCCTACGTTATATTCCTTCAAACGGTCTTCTTCGGCATGTTCTATGGCAATAACTATAATTTTACCTATCTGATATTCAGACATTACAGCCAGTTTCTTGTCGATTTCCCAATTTCCGTATTCGGCATTTTCATTAAATAAATTTTGGGCGTCCTGCAAATACATAACGGGATAACTTTCCTCTGATTTGTCATAATCATGTGGAAGCAAAGCCCATATTTTACGCGTTTTATTGAGTTGCGGAATTTCAAAGGCATCCGATATAAGCATAAGCTGCGGCAAGAAACTTTCTCTGAAAGGCAACCAATTTTTACGCCACCTACCCACATGTTCCTCCTTAATCCCCGTGTGCATATTTGTTGACCTGTTTTCGGTACGATTGCCCGCACTATCAATTTCCACTTCACTCCAATCTCCCTTGGTGAATTTATATAAGAGAGTTTCTGGATAATCGAAATCGTGATCGAACTTATAGTGATACAAACCAATTCCCATCTTCTCCATCAAAAACTCTTTATCCTGGGTGAGCCATTGATTAAAATTGCCGGAAAGGTAAACAGGACGTAAATCATCTTCATCAGTGGTTAATATGAAATGGAGCCCTGTTTTTATAATGGTATAATTTAAATCTTTAGTTAGCGTTTCATTGTCAAAATTCATAGCTTGCCTTGTGGTATTTTTTTAATATAAATAGTAAATATAGGGGATTGTGGTTTGATATAAAAGAAAAAAGAAACCCCAACAGCAAATCAATTCGCTATTGGGGTTTCTGCAACACTATTAATAGGTGAAATCACCTATTTCTGACGGCTTTTCAAGACATCGACGACATCGTTAATTTTGAATCCTTTGGCCTGAAGCAGTATAAGATAATGAAAAAGTAAATCGGCGCTTTCACTTAGAAACAAATCGTCGTTATCATCTTTGGCTTCTATCACCACTTCAACCGCTTCCTCGCCCACTTTTTGCGCAATTTTATTCATCCCTAATTTGAACAATGAAGCCACATAGCTTTTTTCAAAATCGGCATTATTTTTTCGAAGCTCAATAGTGTCTTCCAATGCTGAAATAAAACCATAATCCGATTTATTACTTTCTGCCCAACAAGTATCTGTTCCTTTGTGACAAGTAGGTCCGACAGGCTTTACCTGAATCAATAAAGTGTCATTATCGCAGTCATTTTTTATGTCAACCAAGTTCAGAAAGTTTCCACTTTCCTCCCCTTTAGTCCAGAGTCTTTTTTTGGTACGGCTGTAAAAAGTCACTTTTTGGGTATCGACCGTTTTCTGATATGCTTCAGCATTCATATAACCCAGCATCAATACCGTTTTGGTTTCGCTATCTTGTATAATGGCAGGAATCAATCCGTCCGAGTTTTTTGAGAAATCTATATTCATTTTTTATTGTATTTAATGAGTGAAAAATTAAAAAATTTAAGAATCTAAACTCTTTTATTTAATTCTCAACTCTATATTCTAACTTCAATATTATTGTTCTTCAATTCTTGTTTCAAGGTCTTAATTTCAATTTCCTTAAAATGAAACACGCTTGCCGCAAGAGCTGCATCTGCCTTTCCTTTTGTAAAACTATCCGCGAAATGCTGCATGCTTCCAGCACCGCCAGATGCTATTATCGGGATATTTACCAATGTTGATAATTTAGCCAAAGCGGCATTGGCAAAACCGTTTTTAGTACCGTCATTATCCATCGAGGTAAACAAAATTTCTCCCGCGCCCCTTTCTTCAACTTCTTTTGCCCAATTAAACAGGTTCAATGAGGTAGGTATTTTTCCACCTACTAAATGCACGATCCATTCGTCACCAATCTGTTTCGCATCGATGGCCACAACCACGCATTGGCTTCCAAATTTTTTGGCCAAATCATTGATCAACTGCGGATTTTTTACCGCCGACGAATTGATAGACACTTTATCTGCTCCATTTTGCAATAAAATGGCAACGTCTTCAACCGATGAAATCCCACCACCTACGGTAAACGGAATGTTAATAGTTGAAGCCACTTTTCGAACCAAGTCAACCAATGTTTTTCTTCGCTCTTCCGTTGCTGAAATATCCAGAAACACCAATTCATCGGCACCTTCATCAGAATAGATTTTGGCTAATTCCACAGGGTCACCCGCATCGCGTAAGTCAACGAAATTGACGCCTTTTACGGTTCTTCCATTTTTAATATCGAGACAAGGTATTATTCTTTTTGTTAACATTTTATTTATAGTTAAAAGTCATTTATTCAAATACTGGGCGCAAAAAAGTTCTTTCATAGCTCAATATGCATCTTGTATCCTCTGCAATTTTAAATGCCTCGATACATTCTTGATCTTCCAAAATTAGCTTTCTGTAATTTTCATATTCTGTTAAACTAGGAAAGGAAAACATTGCAAATGCTATATTATTCGCCCCTTCAGAAGGTAAAAAATAGCCATGATGTTGCCCTCCAAAACGATTAACTAATTTAATCCACCTTTTGCCATAATCTTCAAAAACATCCAATTGAAAAGGGTCTACAGTGTATTTTAAATAACAAGTTACCATATTTTGAGTTTTATTATTTGCTAATTATATAATTTTCCAATTGTTTCAACGAAATCCGTCCTTCATAAATCGCTTTTCCAATGATCGTTCCTTCACAGCCTAATTCGGCTAGTTTTGGCAATTCATCAAAAGTGGAGATTCCACCTGAAGCAATTAATTTTATACCTTCAGCTTCCGCCAAAATCTTCGCGTATAAATCAAAAGACGGGCCTTCCAGCATACCGTCTTTGGCAATATCGGTGCAAATAACGTACTCTATCCCCTTAGCCTGGTACTTTTGTATAAACGGCAGCAAATCCTCATCAGATTCCTCCAGCCATCCGGAAACGGCCACTTTTTCGTTATTTGCATCTGCACCCAAAATGATTTTATCAGCACCATAGGCGGAAATCCACTTTTCAAAAATCGCCCTGTTTTTAACGGCAATACTTCCGCCAGTGATTTGGTTTGCGCCACTCTCGAAAGCAATCTTCAAATCGGAATCCGATTTCAATCCCCCGCCAAAATCAATTTTTAATTTGGTTTGGGTCGCAATTTGTTCCAGTATTTTATAATTGACAATTTGACTTGATTTCGCCCCGTCTAAGTCGACCAAATGCAAGTATTCTATTCCGTGCGCTTCAAATGATTTGGCCACTTCCAGCGGGCTTTCATTATATATTATCTTAGTGTTGTAATCCCCTTTTGACAAGCGAACACATTTTCCGTCTATGATGTCTATGGCTGGTATTATTCTCATTTTAAATAAGTCTTAAATTTTGAAAGTCGAAAGTCTTAAAGTCCTCAACTTGTACATTTATATTTTCAAAAAGTTCCCTAAAATTTTCTCTCCCACATCACCGCTTTTTTCCGGATGAAACTGGGTTCCGTAAAAATTATCTTTTTGCAAAGCAGAAGTATACTCCACTTCGTAATCAGTAGTTGCGATCGCTTCAGGACATTGTGGAGCATAATAACTGTGAACTTGATACATATATTCGTTTTCTTTGACTCCTTTAAATAAATCTGATTTGAGGTTGTAAATGTTGTTCCAGCCCATTTGAGGCACTTTTACTTTAGACGTGAACTTGATCACATCCACATCAAAAATCCCCAAGCCTTTTGTATTGCCTTCCTCGCTTTTGTTGCACATCAGTTGCATACCCAAACAGATTCCCAGAACAGGCTGTTTCAAAATGGGAATTAAAGTATCCAGACCGCTTTCCAAAAGCATCTTCATCGCCGAGCTTGCTTCACCAACTCCGGGGAAAATAACCTTATCAGCTGCCTTTATTTCCTCAGGATTGTTGCTCAAAACAGCTTTAAATCCCAATCTTTCAATGGCAAACATGATGCTTTGAATATTTCCCGCTCCGTAATTTATGATTACTATTTTCATTTCTAAATTGTTTAAAGTTTAAAGTTTAAGGTTGTTTTGTGATAACATGAAACTTTAAACTTAAAATTACTTTTTTAAAGCATTCCTTTGGTACTAGGCAATATCATCTTTTCGGTATCTCGTTTTACGGCAACCTTAATTGCTTTGGCGAAAGCCTTAAAAATAGCTTCAATCTTGTGGTGTTCGTTTTGCCCTTCCGCTTTGATGTTGATATTCGCCTTGGCTCCATCAGAAAAGGATTTAAAGAAATGCAAGAACATCTCTGTAGGCATCTTCCCTACCATTTCACGTTTGAATTCGGTTTCCCAAACCAACCAGTTTCTTCCTCCAAAATCAATTGCCACTTGCGCCAGACAGTCGTCCATTGGCAGACAAAAACCATATCGCTCGATACCCAATTTGTTTCCTAATGCTTTCGCAAAAACTTCACCGAGCGCGATCGCAGTGTCTTCAATCGTATGGTGCTCATCGACTTCCAAATCCCCTTTTACCAGAATTTCCAAGTCCATTTGTCCGTGACGCGCAATTTGGTCCAGCATATGATCAAAAAAAGCAATTCCGGTTTCGATTTTACTTTTTCCGGTTCCGTCGAGATTCAAATTGATATATATGTCCGTTTCATTAGTTTTTCTTGAAATGGTTGCGGAACGTGATTCCAATTTTAAAAATTCATAAATCTCTTTCCAATCTGTACTTTGCAAAGTAATTACAGAATCTAATTCTTCTCTTTTTGCGGCAATTTCAGTACTCCCAGCACCTTCGGTGGTGTTCATAAAAATAGCTTTAGCCCCCAGGTTTTTGGCGAGCTCCACATCGGTCAATCGATCTCCCAAAACGAATGAATTAGCCAGATCATAGGCGGGGTTATCGATATACTTCGTCAACATTCCCGTTCTGGGCTTTCGTGTGGGTGCATTGTCCTCCGGAAAAGAACGGTCAACAAAAATATCGTCAAAAAGGATTCCTTCATTCTCGAAAGCCCTCAA
>JBLIHD010000019.1:0-11713 GCA_047636335.1 Flavobacterium sp. | reverse complement strand
GGGTTAATAAAACTGGCATCAAAGCCCCTATCGTTAGTATTGGTCCAAATTACCGATTCAAACAAACCGATATTGAGTTTGTTTGACACATTCCAACTCAAATAATGGTTTGCCATAAACTTTGTGGCATAAGTTCTTTCTAGAGTAACCTCCGGGCGGACATCCTTTAACCACATATAGGTATTCGTGTATTTTATTTTCCAAAAATTGGTGTTTATCTTAAAATACGGATATGGACTAGCCCCATCACTTTCCAATAAGGAACGATACCCATCACCTATAAAATTCCTCCCGTAACCCAATTGCAAATCGATATGTTTGCTAGGGGCAAAAGTAATATTGGCTTCCGCCAAAGGAAAGTCATACGAGTCCGTCTTAAAATTTTTAGAGATTCCAATACCAGGGATAATTGCAGGATTACCGCCAGCCGGTCTTATCGACTCAGCATAACGATTGAAATAATCAGCAAAACGCCCCTGGCTTTCAAAAACCGTTGTTGTGAAATTAAGCTTATCACCCAGTCCGCCACGAAAATTAAGCGCACGGGTATTGACATAGGTATAAGACGATTGACTGTCAGACGATTTACCTAGCTGTAAGTCCAAAATCGGATTTAATGTTAACCAATAACCCTCCCCTTGAATTTCAACAGCATTTTCATTCCATAATTTTCTGGCCCACCAACCCGAAACATTTTTCTTAAGTTTATCATTTGCCCCTTTAATGTCATAATATTTCGCAACCTCCAGATAAGTATATGGTTTTGAGGCGGTGTGGTTATTGCTTCCCACTTTATTTAGAGCCCCATCAAACTGCGCATAATAACTATGTGAAAAAGGAATGTTTAAATGACTTTCAAACTCAGGATTGTTATATTTTTTATAGACGATACTATCTAGTTCCGTTAGCTGTTCTGTACTGTTTTGCAAAACATCAGCACGCACAAGTGCTTCCGAAGCCATTGTTTCCGAACTCTTCAACGGTATGGAAATCGTAATATTGTATTTTGAATACGTTGGTTTCCCATTATAAGTGGACGGAATAATTTTTGGGAATTTGCCAAAAACCCTTTTCGACTCTTGTATCAATTCTTCATCAACAGCGTTCACATAAATCACTTTAAAAACCCCATTACTGTCGACTTCAAAAAGCACTTTTATAATTCCTGAAAAATTATTTTCTACCAGGCTTTCGGGTACTACAAAGTTTTGAAAAACAAAGTCTTGCACTTTATTATAAAAACAGTTTTCTAATTCAGTAGACTCTAAATTTTCACATTTAGGAAAGACAGGAAATCTCTCGGGAGACAAATTATTGTTTCCGTTTTGAGAATATATAAAAAAAGAAAAAAATGATAAAAATAAAATTAACAAACCTTTTGTCATATTGATTTTGATTGAAAGTTTAGTATCCTGATTGTGTGCTTTCTCCGTTGGCAATTGCTTTTGCTCCCGACGTTCCTATACGTTTTACCCCTAGTCGAATCATCTGCAAAGCATCCTCATAGGTCCTTACGCCACCGGCTGCTTTTACTGGAAGTGGCGATGCGTTTTCTAACATCAACATTATCGACGAAACTGTCGCACCGTTAGGGAAGTTATTTTCAGTTTCATAAAACCCTGTTGATGATTTCACAAAAACCGAAGCGTAATTTTCCTCTCTAAAATTAGAAACCACTACGTTTTTTACCAAAGCAGACAACTTTATAATCTCTTTCTCATTTAATGCCGCAATTTCAATAATCCATTTAACAACTTTCTTGTTTTCCAATCCCAATTGCGTACATTTTAGAATCTCTTCTTTCACCAAATCGGCGTTCCCTTCCTTGAACGCCTCATAATTGCATACAAAATCCAAATCATCAGCACCGTCCTTAATCGCCTGAATCGCTTCATCAATTTTGCACTCTACCCCTGAATTACCTTCCGGAAAATCGATTACCGTCCCTATTTCAACATCCGAATTAGTATCAGTAATCATCTTTTTCGCTATAGAAACCATATCGGGCCGAATCATAATAAGCTTAAAATTTTCATCAATGGCTTCTTGAATGAATTTCCTAACAACAAGGATGTTTTGGCCTTCACTAAGTCCAGCCTGACTTGCCGTTTTTAAATAGGTCGAATCTAAATATTGTTTGATATTCATTGTTTTGTTAATTTCACGATAATGATAGTCAATGCTTCACAAAAATACATATTAAATCTGCATTAGTTTGATATAGACATTCTGTTTTAATCAACAAAAGTAATTCATAAATTACAATTCTTAAAGCGCCAATTTAGTGATTAAATAAAACTAATCCAATCAGCCAATAAATTAAATAACAAAGAAAAAAACACTTCCTTCTTAAACCAAAAAATCCCGCCGAAGCGGGATTAATATTTGTTTTAATTTTTATCTAAACGCCTAATTCTATAATATATAACGATACTAACAACAGCTAAAGTTGCACCGAAGACATTTGCTGCAACGTCAAGAATATCTTCCCTTCTAGTTGTCGTATACTGTCCTTGCAAAATTTCGATCGATACTCCAAAAAAAACTGAAAGCATAAATGAAATCATTAATGGCATAAAACTTTTTTTATTCTGCGCATAGTTTATTAAAAATAAAAACCAGAGTGATGTAAAGACAAAGTGAAAAAAAGCGTGAATGTATTTATCAAGATTCACAATATTTATTACCGGAAGACTGTTAGATTGAACTAAACTTAGGGTCAAAACTATTCCTGTCCATAATACCGCTGCCCAAAAAAATAATTTTTTAAGCACCAATCAATTCCTTGTAAGCCTCACTTGAAAGTAACGAATCATAATCCGCAACATCTAAAACTTTAATTTTTATCATCCAACCTGCACCATAAGGGTCAGCATTTACTGCTTCTGGCGTACTTTCAAGAGCATCATTAAATTCAATAATTTCTCCAGCTAACGGAAGAAATAAATCAGAAACCGTTTTTACTGCCTCAACTGTACCAAAAACCTCATCCTTTTCTAGAGTTTGGTCTAAAGTTTCCACTTCAACATAAACGATATCCCCTAATTCCTTTTGAGCAAAATGGGTAATCCCTATCGTTGCAACATCACCTTCTAAGCTAATCCACTCGTGATCTTTAGTGTACTTTAAATTTGTAGGTATATTCATAATAAATACTTGTTAATAATTGATAATTAAATTATTGTTTCGCAAATGTAACACTCTTCTATTCAAATATAGTTTAGATTCTAAAATTTAATTCCCGAAATTATAACGAAGCGTAAATCCGGAGCGAACGTTAGTCAGGGGAAATGAAGTTGATATTACTGCTTTGGAAAACGAATGATCATAATAGAATATAGCAGTAAGGTTTTTACTGAAAGAATAATCGGCAGTCAACCTCAGCGACCAAATGTTTTGTCCACCTGCCAATTGATTGTTATCGTAATCCAAATATCGAACTATCGTTTGATTGTTGCGATAGGAAAAATCAGCTTTCATATTAATATCTCCTTTGATTATCCCTGTAGGATTATCCGCCAATCGTGAAGAAAAGATAACGTCCTTAAAACGATACCCAAGTCCTACGACATATTCAATTCCTTTTACTTCCGTCAATAAATTATTATCAAAACTCATAGACAATGCTCTGTCTTTTTTGATCTCAGTAAGCACTTTCATCGAATTTTTCAATTCAAAATCCATTCTGATTAGCGGACTGAATTGTTCAACCAAATTGACATTAGACATAATGGTTTTATTAAAAAAGTCCCCACTATCGTCAACCCCATTAGGAGTTTTATCATAATCAAAATTAGATCGATATTGATTGACTGTGTAAGAAGCCCTATAATTATGCTGTAAAGAGAACCTTTTGAAATTTCTTTTAAATAAACCATATCGCATTAATCCGCTATACTTAACCGACCAGTTAGGAATTGGGAAATTTCTGAAGATTCCCAGTGAAACGCCAGAAGCATCACTACCTGAATAAGCAGCCAAAAAGGCCGGCAGCAATACTGCCTGATTGTTTTTGCTATATCCCAACGGATATCCATCTTCATCAAGATTTGCGGGATTGTTAACATCAATACCCCGCTCCGATGCCAGTCTTGTAGCCACTAAAAGCCTATTGGATCTAAAATCGTCAAATGCCGCAGAAGCACTTTCGTCACTAGTTGAAAACGCAGTCTTTATCAAAACCGTCGATATTGAAAAAAGACCATATGTATAAGGCGAACGCGAATTGTATTGGCCCTCAAAAACATCATACTGTTCCGAAAAATTCTTAGAATAGGAGCGGTCTGCCGTCAAATCAATTTTCAAATCAGGGAACAAATCGACATTGGCGGTCGCTTTAAGCATCCTATTGGTCACTTGGGAGAAATTTTGGTTAAAGTCCTGGTAATTAGTTAGCCACCCATTTTTGGCCGCTTCATATCTCACATCTTCTTGGCTTCCAAAAATAAACCCTAATGAAGGTCTTGAAGAACCAAGAAATCCTATGCTTGGCGTATACCCCGGCAAAACAGTACCGCTGTTCTCCGTATAGTTAATTTGAACGTTTTTCACGCTCGTTAGGACACCAATTAATCCATCGACAAACTGATTGTTTTTATCCTGCGGTTTCACGGCCGTATTCACTACTTTTTCCCCAGGCCTAGGTGCTGATGCCTTAGGCCTAACAGCTGTCTTCTTGCCGCTTGGTGATATCCCTAAATATTTATACAGCATATCCATATTGAAACTTGAGTTCAAACTATTAGAACGCGCATTCTGAACAGTGTTCCCTAAATTATAAGCAGTTCCTTCGATCTCTATTCGCGACAAAGCATTTGAAGCACGTTGCCAGCTATAATCTCCCGTATAAGAATAATTTGCTTTTATAAAACTGAATACCGGTATTTTGTTAATAGGAATTTCATAATTCACAACCAACTGTTGCATGTGTTGATTGGGGTCTCCAATATCCCAATAGCTATCCCATATCGTGAAACTGTCGATTGGCTCGTTATCTTCGTTCAAATAATTCTTAACGATATTAGTGGACGAAGCCGTATAGCTCAGTTTCAATGATTTTGTCAGATTGTAATTAAAACCATACTGATAATTAAACGAAAAGTTTCTTCTGTATAACGGATCGAGTCCAATTCCCTGAACATCTACCTGCCTAAATTGTTGACGGTTGTACTGTCTGTTGATATTCGTGTTGAACGATATATTAGAAGGCAGGTAATTAAAATTAAAATCACTCAGTAGTTTCCAGTAGTCGTTCTTTTTCATAAACTCCATTTTCTTGAAAGGCTCTATAGGTTTCGGTTGAAAACTGAACGCATAATCAACAGATGAATTCGCTTGCTGGTCTACATAGTCTTCGATCTCAAAGTCATGTCGCTCCACTTTATTGTAGGATTGAGAAAAAGTGAAGTTTTCCGGATCATAAACGTGTTGTTTTTGTTCGGGACCTCTCTGCTTTCTTACACCGATAAAATTGATACTTGTACGTTTCGTGTAGTCTATTGCTCTATTGGTGATATTGTCTTTAAGCTCAGAGTCACTGGTATTGTCCAATAACTGATTTAGTTTGATATCCTGATTAAAAGGGTCGTATTCTGGGGTTATGGTTTCTTCGCCAATAGCATAATTAAAAGGCAAATTAATACCCCATTTCACAGGTAACATTTTCCCAAGATTTACATTGGTCACAATATTATATTGTTGAATGTTTTCACGACTTCTTTCATTTGGCCCTTGTTCCAAAGCACCGAAACCAATCGTGCTTTTTTTCCCTGTGGCTGAAATTGTGGCAAAATCAGCAAGATTAGAATCTACGTTTAATACGGCCGCCATACCACCTTGGTTATCCATGTCGGCTAAACGAAGTTCGTTGAACCAGACTTCCCCTTTGATGTCCTGACGCGTATCATTACTTTTCACACCAACCATCAATGTTCTAACCAATCCGAAATTAGGATTTCCTTTGATCCCTAACCTTAACCTGTTTGGTTTGTCGGCCAATGCAGGATTGAGTTCGTCTTCGTTTTGATAATAAATTCCATCCAACGGTAAAGTGCTTAAATCAACACTCATGGCTTGGATTTTCAATTGGGTCAACAATGCCAGCGACAAATCTATTTCATTGGCTTCTGGCCAAACCGCTTCAGCACTCAAAGCGGAACAATTTGTCCCGGATGTAGACGAAGGCGTAGTAACTTTCAAAGGAATTTCAATTTGGTAAAAGTTTTGAGTAAAATCATTTCCAAAACGAATAAAACCGACCATTTGATCGTCTCTAAGAGTAATTTCATTAGGCAAAGATTCTGCATGCAAAAACATTTTCAACTTTTTGAATTGACGCATATCAATACTTACATTTTTAAAAACGGCTCTGGAATCTTCAGGTTCTAGTCCACCCCCTGAGACTCTTAAGGACAAGGACTGTTCGTTTTGATTAATAAGCGTATTGTTATTATACAACTGTTCCCTTTGCACTCCTGGAGGTATAATATAATTTATAGGACACCTATCACCATTCTCTTGCACATTTACGGCTAATACATCTAAATCAGTTTTATCATCTGCTACATTTGTATCGTTAAAATCAAGCGTATTGGTAAACCTTCTCCATTCTCCCCTCACTAAATCTAAAGCGCCAAAACGAACTGTCACCTCTTGGTCAAAGCCAGTCATAAACATTCTCATAAAACGTATCGATCTAAAATCAGAGATGTTTCCAATCGTATTTTCTGGTTGCGTAACCGGAATCTTAAACTGAATCCATCTGGAATCCGTCACCTCTCCGTTAGCTAATGTCACTTGGGTATTTCTTATGTCTGTAATATAATTTTGGCCAACTGTCATCTTGGGCTGAACGTCGATACTATATTCATAATAGGCATTAATCGTATTCATCGTATTATCCCTGTTGATGTCTTCTACATCCGGGACAGTAGACGACCCCCTATTGGGGTTAGTGATATCAACCTCCGAGTTTCCGTCGACTCCATTGTAATTTTTATATCGCTCCAAGATGCTGCCGGAGGTATTCAAATAATAAGTATAATCATCTCCCGCCGGATCCGGTTCGGACGCAAAATTATTGTAAACAGCAGCTTCATTGGCATTAGCCAAACCGTCCAAACCAATATCCTGATTGGTTCGATTATCCGGATTGGCATCAAATGCATAGATTAAAGATTGTGAAGAGGGAACATCTCCCCAAAGTGGTCTTGGATTTACAAGTATCTGGTCTGGCCCTAATCCGTTCTCATATTGTTTCCTTCCGTCTTTCAAAACATCTTCGGATATCTCCCCAAGATTGAAATAAATTTTACCGGTATTGTTTTGAGGAATCTTACCTATCCCCTCGTAAGGGTCTAAGACCCAAAACTGGATGTATTCAACATTCCCTTGCTCAAAATTTGTAGAATTTAGGGATCTTATAATCCCCCCAAAATTGTCTGCAGGACTTGCGTTAAAATTCGCATTATTATTATAAGGCCCTCTGTCTGAAGGATAGTAACTTAAATCCAAGGTGTTTATTACTTGTGATTGCCCCTGGGCAATATCCGTCAAAGGATATAATTCTTCACTGTATATCCGTCTGGTGCTGTTGAATGACAAATCATTATTTGTAATTCCAGCAGGTTTTTGGGTATAAAAAACAGGATCAATAGAATACCAGGCTAGCTTGGCTCTTTTAAAACCGTAGCTCAAATCATTAGCGTTGGCATTATAATCGTATGTGCTTCGAACGTTCCTGTCTGGTGTTGAAGAAAGACTCCAGGCAAAGGCTGAACGAAGGTCGATAGTAGATTGTGATCCTTCAAAATCATCTACATATATGGTTGATTCTCCTTCAAACTGATCTGCTTTGGGCGAATCCGGTTTCAAAAATGCAATTTCGCCCCTTATAGAAAGATTGGACGGCACATCGGTATCTAAGTTTGGCAATTTATTTACCAATCGTGTCAAAAAAGGAACCTCCGTTGAATAATTACCGTTAACTCCAAAAATAGTGTTGTTTACTGATTCCTGACCAAAACTTGATTTTTGTGTGAATGGCCTTTCGGTCATTTTCAAGAATGTACCTCCCACCACAAAATTATCTGAAATTTTATGTTCCACGTTTACTCCCATAAATCTTCTGGTTTGCTGGCCAAATATGGAATTATTTTCCAATGAAACATTAATGGGTGTATTGGAAGCCTGTAGCGACGGATCTAGAATTTGGACCCTTCCCAGTTGATAGTTCACGCTGTAATCTACTCCTTCAACTAATACTCTCCCTCCTGCCGTAACAACAACTGATCCTCTTGGCACATTGAATGCCCCAATTGGGATTCCGTCATCTCCCGATGATTTATACCTACCCCTTAAAAGGAATTTATTCTTTTCGCTATCCTGCAATGCACCTGATTGCGTGTTGCGGTACATGTTTCTAAACACATACTTCTTCTGATTTGGATTATAAGAGCCTAAATCATCATAATTTTCACTACTGCCTGTATTTGAAAGTTTAGAAAACAACAATTCCCCGAACGGCTCCTTGGTTGTGAATATCACGCGGCCATTTTGAGAATCAATAGTAATGCCCTGTATAAAATCGAAAAAACCATCCCCCCCGGTTTGAGGGTCATTGTTGTAATTCAGTTTGTCCAAATTAAACACCTTAAGCAAAGTAGTTTCCGCAACTCTATTTCCCGGAGACGGGTTCGCCGGAAACGGAACTGGGTTTCCAGCAGCATCCTTAGCTTCAGTTATATAGTTTAAAGGTGAAGGATCTGTGTATAGAATATTAAACCTGAAATCTTCCTGTTTCACTTGGTAAGCACCAGGGATTTGGTAAATATTTTTCATCATCAAATTCCAAACAGGATTTTTGACGTTCGTCAAATTGCTCTTTAACATTTTCAAAATCAAACTTTGGGTTATGATAGCTTGAGAAGAGTTTGTTCCAGTAACAACTGTTGCATCTACCCCGTCACTTCCGAACTCTCCAACCTGATACACTTCGTCACCAATTGTGTATTGATACGCCACCGCCAAAATCTCATCGTTAGCCAGTCTTTGTTGCAATGAAATATACCCTAATTGAGCATTATATGTATATTCATTCTGGTTCAATTTCCTCGCGTTTTCCAATTTCGAATAATCCTGACCTTCGCTAACGCTAGCATTAAAACCTGAACTTGAGGTTACTATTTCACGAATCTTATTGTTCAACAAACCCGTTCCTGCAGCAATTTGCGCCGGATCAAAATCGTTATTTGAATTGTCGGAAGGGGAATTAACCGGATTATTAAAAATCCCTGTTGAAGGGTCTAGAACAACGATTTCATTATCGTTTATTGGATTGCCATTTGAATAAGTCAATTGCCCTTCCCCTAAATCTTGAAGCGCAATGATATTTCTTAAGTTATTGGAATTGACATTAACACGAGTTTGCTTATTGGTAACCCAAATTTCTAATCTTGAAATCTGGACTCTACTATCAATAAAAGGGTAGTTTTTTAGTGAAGCATCATATTTGTTTCTGAAGTATTGGGACAGGAAAAAATGCCGATCATTATCGTAATCCAAAGCGAACATTTCAAAGTCCTCGATTTTTCCACCACCTTGGGCAACTACACTTTTGGTTTGGGATTTCTGTTCTGAAAAAATACCCGTAACGGTAGTTTTCCCGAATTGCAATTGGGTTTTTACCCCAAATAAACTTTGTGCTCCTCTAATCAGTGAGCTGTTTAGGGGCATACTAACATTCCCAACTTCAATTTTCTGAATAATATCATCCTCTGAAGGGGTGTATTCCAATTTCATCAAGTTTTGAAAAGCAAAAGTGGACTGCGTATCATAGTTGGCATTAACGTTCAGTCTCGTACCCACTTTCCCCACTAGGCTCATACTTATCCTTTGGTTAAAATCAAAAGATAAATTGGACCTGTTTCTCGGAGAAAAAGAGGGGTTGTCCTGTTTTGTGTATCTAAGGCCTAAATCCATTTCCACAGAACCGGTAGGCTTAACATCTATGGTATTGCTCCCAAAAATGGATTCAAAGAGATTGGAATTTACGTAGTATTTTGGTAGCAAATCTTTTTTCGCCTCCTCACTGCCTTCTTTTTTTCCGTCAATGGCATCGATTTTCTTCTTGAAATAATCTCTCATGGATTCTTTCAACGCCAAACTTTCATACTCTTTTGGAGTTAAGATAATTGGGTAATTAATAGAAAATCCATCAACCGAATTGGTATAAATATATCTGTCCGTAACGGGATCATAGGTATAGGCCGAGAGGATGCTTTTAGGGTCTTTAATTTTGACTTTTCCTACAGAAAAGCCCGTTTTTACTGTATCCTGGGCTTCTTCATTTACCTGGGCATGCGATACAAAACCACAAAACAAAACCAGCAAAAAAATACAAATTTTACGCATACAATTCGTGCTTTTAAGTTTCTTTTATAAGTTTTTTAAAGCTTTCTTGATAATAGCTTCGACAGAAGCTTCCGGATCTTCTTTTACAATTTTATCAACAAGTTTTTCCGAAGCTTTTCTAACAAAACCTAAGACCTCTAAAGCAGATAACGCTTCATCTCTATTTGTATTGCTTTGCGACATAGAAACTTCATCCAAATCGTATAATTTCAACACTTTATCTTTCAAATCAAGTATCACTCTTTGTGCCGTTTTACTCCCGATTCCTTTTATGGACTGTATGGTCGTCACGTCCGCGGATGCAATCGCATTTGTAATTTGTTTCGGATCTAATGAAGACAGCATTGTCCTGGCTATGCTCGCACCGATACCTGAAACAGACAACAACATTTTAAAAATCTCCCTTTCTGATTTCTCCATAAACCCAAACAGCGTGTGTGCATCCTCTTTTATTTGAAGATGGGTGAATAGTTTAATAAAATCCGCATCAGGAAGCAACGAATAGGTGTGCAAAGAGATATTTACGTGATATCCCACACCTCCACAATCGATAATGACTTGTGTTGGTGATTTTTCAACCAATTTCCCCTGTAAATGTGCTATCATATATTTACTGTATCTATCATTTTTTACTTGAATTAAAAAAAGTTCTTTGCAGATGCAAAGAACTTTTTTTTTAAAATTATATTTATCTTTTTTTCTTTTGTTTTTCTTGGGCATCAATAACGGCAATAGTAGCCATATTAACCATTTCTTCCACGCTTGCACCTAATTGGAATATATGGACAGGTTTTCCCATTCCCAACATAATTGGCCCAATCGAGTCTACCTTATTTAATTCCTTTAACAGTTTATAAGTAATGTTTGCCGAATCAAGATTAGGAAAAATCAAAGTATTCACCTTTTTACCCGCCAATTTAGAGAACGGAAATTTTTCCTTCAGCATCTCTTGGTTCAAAGCAAAATCAGCCTGAACTTCTCCATCAATAATCATATCCGGATAGTGTTCATGCAAATAGGCAACAGCTTCTCTCACTTTGGTAGCATTTTCATCCGTGGAAGACCCAAAGTTAGAAAATGATACCATCGCTATTACGGGCTCCACGCCAAACATCTTGGCTGTTTTAGCAGTCATAATGGCGATTTTCGCTAATTCTAAAGCGGATGGATTTATGTTTATGGCCGTATCAGACAAAAACATTGGCCCTCGTGCAGTCATCATCATATTTGTCGTGGCTACTATAGAAGCGCCCGGAGCTTTGTTAATAAGCTGTAACATAGGCTTCACGACAGACGAATAACT
>JBLIHD010000018.1:0-11769 GCA_047636335.1 Flavobacterium sp. | reverse complement strand
TTGGCTCATTATCTTATGGATTAATTGATCAGCTAACAGGAAGTATGCGAAATAGTATGCTCTTTATGGCTATCTTTTTTATTGGTGGTTTTGTATTACTTCAACTAGCCAATCTTAAAAAAAATATGGAATAATTTATCTTCTCAATCGGAAAGTAAAAG
The DNA here is from genome assembly GCA_047636335.1 of Flavobacterium sp. GTDB lineage: Bacteria > Bacteroidota > Bacteroidia > Flavobacteriales > Flavobacteriaceae > Flavobacterium. Next base: position 11,608 of record JBLIHD010000018.1, on the reverse strand, counting down.
TGCTCAGTCGCAGTTTTTAGTGCTCAATAATGCACTTCAACTTTTTAAGCCTTAAAGAAAAGATTTCACCTCTCTGGTAAAACATTCATTATTGGTTCGCAGAAACCCGTCCATAAAACAAACCCCAAAACGAGCTTCCTCCGGTAGCTGCTTTGGGATTTGTTTTGTAATGCCCCAGTATTTCGAGATTCCTTTACCGTTCCTGACTGGAAATTTTATTGTTATGGCATCGCTTGATAAATTAAACCATAACTACATAACATCCAATAGTTTAAACTATTTTTTTCGCTATCTTTAAGATATGAAAAAACACTTCAATATTATTATTGCCGGAGCGGGCGGAATCGCAGAAGCCGTCGGTCTGCTGCTGATGGAATGGAGCGAGGTTACCCCTAGCCTATTCATCGGAAACCGAACGCTATCGAATGCCACAAAAGTGGCCCGTTGGATTGAAGAAGGCAGCACCAAAAAGGGCGAAATAAAAGCCTTCCTTCTACCTGAAAACGGACATACTGACGAAATGCAAGAGCTATTCTTTAAAGGTGACATCATTCTCGACTGTCTTCCCGGTAGTCAGGCGCCCAAAATAGCCCAATTTGCCAAAGATTTCGGCATGCATTACGCCAACCTGACCGAATATGTCGCTGAAACTGAAAAAATAATGGAATTGGCGTCTGACGCCAAAACCGGCTTCGTGCTACAGACCGGTCTTGCGCCAGGTTATATAGACTTGCTCGCCCACGGACTTTTTCAAGAATTTTGCGATGACTTTGACGTACATACGGTAGACAAACTGGAATTCAAAGTGGGCGCCTTGACCAACCATGCCGTTGCCCCGCATTATTATGGATTCACGTGGAGTCCAGTGGGAGTGGCCACAGAATACCTGAAAGACACCATAGTGCTTCGGGATTATAAAAAAACAACCCTGCCCGCTTTGTCGGAAAGGGCCACAATCATTATTGAGGGAATCGCCTATGACGAAGCCCTCACCTCGGGAGGCGCAGCTGATTTGCCTGATGCACTGTCCGGGAAAGTGCGTTCACTAGATTACAAGACTCTCCGCCATCCGAGACATTACGCCTGGGTAGAAGAGCAACTTAATGAATTGGGAAATCCGATTAACGCCATCAGGGACCTCCAAGAAAAAATGGAAGAAATAATACCGCATATGGAAGACGATCAAATTGTTTTGTATGCCGCGGTCGAAGGGACAGACATAACGGGAATATTACGAAGGCGGGAAATCGCCAAGCGCATATTTCCCCAAAAAGTGGGAAACAGACAATTAAGGGCCATACAGACAACCACAGCGGCCCCTTTGGCGCAAGCTGCCCAACTGCTGCTCGAAAATCCCTGTAGCGGCTTGCTGTTGCAAAGCCAAATCGATCCTGGCAAATTCTTGAACGGAATTTATGTTTCAAAAGTTTACGGTAAAAACCAAACACACTGAAAGAAACGAACAATTTAACTGATATTTAGACAGGCGAAAGAAGAGCAAATCACAATCCATGGAAAAATATTCAAAAGGTAATATACCCTTCAGAGCATGTTATTTCTTTGGTCAAGTCCATCAAAGAGAGACTGGCCGCTAAAGTGGGTTGGTTTCACAGTAAAAACTATGTAGGTCTCATCACCATCTACTTGTTCACGGCAATGGACACGACAATTGAAACCGTCAAAAATAAATTGGCAAAACTATGTGCCGCTCTAATTCCCGAGGAAGTTTCCCGGGACGGTTTTGATTTCTATCCAAATGGCGCTTTTTACATTACTCTCGATGCAATGTCGAAAAAACGCCTGAAACTCATAATGAGACATATCCAGTAATCATTAATTTGCATCACCGATCTGGAAATAAACGAAAACCCACATCTCTCCATTCCACACAAATTAAGTCCCCATAAACTGCAAAGGGCGAAATCCCTGTTTACAATAATAGACATTCATTTTCTTTGCGACAGTATTGTTTTGAGAATATTTGACAAAAACGTAAAGCAGTATGTAGTCACCGACACCTTTACATTTGACGGCAATTCTGCATCCAAGACTAAGTAAGCTGTGAACAGTTTTCAATTTGAAAAGAGCAACGAAGTAAATAGTGGAAAAAAAACAATAAACAAGTCCGATAAACGAAAACATTTTTCTAATCATCTCGCAAAACTGTATTGATGAATATTATTCAATTCTAGATATTAATTCAAACATTATTTTTCTCTAAAATTTCTCAATACTTTTGCATAGAAAATAGTAGAATAACAATGAGAACCTATTACATTAATAACGGCGATAAAAATGGCGGTCCTTTTACGATGGAGGAATTAAAAAGCCAACAAATAAAAGAAAACACATTAGTATGGTGCCAAGGTATGGACGAATGGAAACCTGCGATCAACTTAGCGGACTTTAAACCTTTTTTCGCAGCCCTTCCTCCTACCGTAAAACAATCTGCTCCCTCTCCAGAAATGGAAGAAATAGAAACTACCAAAACTATTTTTGGACTCAGGAAAAGCTATTTCTTTTTGGCCCTAGCCTTTTCAGCAATAATGATTACGATTTCTGCCCTTACTATTATCCAGAACAATAAAAGAAATGAGTTAGACTTAAAAAATAAACAAACAGAGTTTGGTAACGCAAAAGTTGAGATACAACAGAAGGAATCCAATGAACAGCGCTTTCAACAAGAAATACAAAAAAGAATAGAAGCTGAAAACATTAACAAAAGAAAAAAAGATTCGATCAGCAGTCGTCTTTCTGAAATCGAGATTTTACTTATTGAAGATAAAAATCAGTTAGCTGAAGCAGCAAACAATTTATCTGACGCCGAAAATTTTAAATCGTTACGACCAGAAACTACCAAAGAAGAACAGATTCGCTTAATCCAAAATGACATCGAAAATTGGAAAAGAGAAATTGACCAACTGGAAAACGAAGCCGATAGATTGCGCCTGCTAAGGGAAACGATACATTAAACACACTATTTTAAAAGATACTAATCACACTTTAGCCAGCCCGTAATACTCATTCGGGTATTTTGGGTCACTAAGACTTCATGAAGTAATTCATCACTTTTAAAGAAAACTGTTTTGCCTTGTATTGGTGTTATTTTCTGATTGTAATTTTCCTGATGAATCAACAGTTCTCCACCATCACTAGGCTGCCAATCACTGTTCAAATAACTGATCATCGAATATTTACGACTAGGATTACTTTGAAATTGATCAAAATGTTGCAAATAAAAATCTCCTTTTTCATACAATGAATAATGAAATTCATAACCTGTAATACCAGTAAAACAACTCTTGTTTAAATAACTGATAAACGCTTCTATTTGCTCAAAAAAAGCATTTTCGAAGGCATTGTTATTCTTTTTATCAAGCCAAAAAATAGAATCACTGCGGACGGCGCTATCATAAACAATAGATTGCGAATTTCCTGTTCCGGCTGCAATCAATAAATCTTGTTGGCTTAAAGCTAGTAAATTTTGCTTTAAATTATTCGCCAAATCATCACTTAAAAATTTTTCAGATATACCTACTTTATTATCAATATAAGTGGTAATCAAAGCTTCAAAGCTATTTTCCATTAGTTCTTTATTAGCCGCAAGGACGGCCAACGTTTGTAAGGTAATACATATTGCAGCACATATAACATGCTGAAAGTATTATAGGTATAAAAAAATAGCGCTTAGAAAATATTTTCTAAGCGCTATTAAATAATAACAGTAATCTGTTTTCTAAAGCTTACTGATATAACTTCCGTAGGTATCCTTGAACTGATATCCGTCTTCGATCCTATCTTTACTCAGTTTTTTATGTTCGACCATTGCCCAAAGGATAAATTCCTTCATGAATAACCGGTCTTCTTGTTCTAAATTCGGTTGGTATTTCTTTATTAAAATTTCTAAAGGGACAATTGCTCCTAAAATTCTATTGTATTCCTCATCAGAACAATCATCCAGCAATTCAAAACCGCTTTCGGCAAAAAACCATTCAATCAAATCCGTATATTCAGTTTTCGCATCTGGTTTTTCCAATTTTTCGATTTTAGGGAAATAACCCGGGAAAAAAGTCTTAATTGAGGCTCCCAACAGATTTTGCGCTACTGCAGCGGCTCCCTCCTGCTCTCCTTCGTACACTAATTCGACTTTACCGGTAATGGATGGGATAATACCCATAAAATCAGATAATCGAACTGTCGTCTTATCGTCGCCGGATTTCAGTGCTCTTCTCTCGGCGGTACTCAACAAATTCTCAAAAGCAGTGATGCTCAATCTAGCACTTACGCCACTTTTGTTGTCGATGTATTCGCTTTCTCGAGCTTCAAAACTAATTTGTTCCAATAGATCCCTTGCCAATGAAGGTACGTGAACCATTTCGTTTTGCATTGCATTTAGTTTAGCCTCCTGTTCCGTGATCGTTCTTGCAATTTTTATCGTTTCAGGATAGTGCGTCAATATTTGGGAACCTATACGGTCTTTAAGCGGCGTCACGATACTTCCCCTATTTGTGTAATCCTCGGGGTTTGCGGTAAAAACAAACTGCATATCCAATGGCATGCGCAATTTAAATCCCCTAATTTGAATGTCTCCTTCCTGCAAAATATTGAATAGAGCCACTTGAATCCTAGCTTGTAAATCCGGCAGTTCATTAATCACAAAAATGCAACGGTTTGCTCTTGGGATCATCCCGAAATGAATCACGCGATCATCCGCATAGGACAATTTTAAATTGGCGGCTTTTATCGGGTCGACATCCCCTATCAAATCCGCAACGGTAACATCTGGCGTAGCCAATTTTTCGGAGAAACGGTCGCTTCTGTGCAACCAAGAAATCGGAGTGGCATCTCCATTTATTGCAATTATATCTTTCGCGTAACGGGAAATCGGATTAAACGGATCGTCACTAATTTCAGAACCCGTTACAAAAGGAACGTATTCGTCCAATAATTCGACCATTTTGCGAGCCAATCTAGTTTTCGCCTGGCCGCGAAGACCCAATAAATTAATATTATGACGGGACAAAATAGCCCGTTCCATTTCTGGGATTACGGTATTCTCAAAACCATGAACGCCTTCAAAAGCGGGTTTCCCTGATTTTATTCTGTCTCTCAAATTATTTCTTAATTCATCCTTGATACTTTTACTTTCGTATCCTGATGCTTTTAGTTCGCCTAAGGTATTTATATTTTCTATTTTCATGTTTTTCAATTGTCTTTGTATCTTTATTCTATTCTCTTTCCTCTATTCTCTTCTATCTTTTAACCTATTTTATCCTTTTCTTCCTGTTCGTTTCATAATCTTCAAAAATCATTTCGCCCAGACCCTTCAGCCCCGTGTAAAATGCTTTGCCTTGATTCGCTTCGGTAAACCGATTGACAAATTTCTGCAAGTAGGGATCGTTGGCAATCATGAAGGTGGTAATCGGAATATGCAGTTTTCGAGCTTGTTGCGCTTGACTATAGCATTTATCTACAATATAGTCATCAAGACCATTACTGTTCATATAATAAGAACCATCACGCTCGCGCACGCAACTTGGCTTTCCGTCGGTAATCATAAAAATTTGCTTGTTGGTATTCCGTTTTCTTCGTAACAAATCCATAGCCAGTTGCAAGCCTGCAACGGTATTGGTATGGAATGGGCCGACTTTCAGGTAAGGCAAGTCTTTGATTTCAATGGTCCATGCATCATTCCCAAACACCAAGATATCCAAAGTGTCTTTTGGATAACGGGTCGTGATTAACTCTGCCAGAGCCATTGCGACTTTTTTGGCAGGGGTGATTCGATCTTCCCCATACAAGATCATACTGTGGCTGATGTCAATCATCAGAACGGTGCTCATTTGTGATTTATACTGGGCTTCTTCCACGACCAAATCATTCTCGGTTAGCATGAAGTCTTCTACACCATTATTGATTTGGGCATTTCGTAAACTTTCGGTCAACGAAATCCGCTCCAAACCATCCCCGAAATGAAACTCTCGGAATTCTCCGGTATGCTCATCTCCGCCTCCGGAATGCTTGGTTTTGTGATTTCCGCTGCCAGACCGTTTTAAATTACCGAAAATTTGGTCCAAAGCTTGCTGCCTAATAGCCCTTTCCGTTTTGGCGGTAATTCCAAATCCTGGGGTTCCATCGTCTTTAAGTTCATCACGGATGTAGCCTTTTTTCTTTAAGTCCTCGATAAAATCATCAATTGTATAATGTTCATCTGTGAGTTTATATTCCTTGTCCAATTCGCGCAACCAGTCGATGGCCTCGTCAAAATCCCCAGAAGTATGGGTGATTAATTCCTTGAAAATACCAAAGAGCTTCTCAAAGGGAGACTGATCAGGTGCTTCATATTGCTTAAAATAAAACCCTTTTTTATTGTCATTTTTCATAGACCCTAAAATTACGTCATTTTAAAATGCTCTTCAACCAAACGGTTACTAATTTTAAGTTAAAAACTACAGCACGCTTTTTTTTTAAAATATTTCGAGTGTGACCACAAGGGTCGTGCTGCCCGTTCCCAATCCACGAAAAGGGCGTGGGGTTTCCAATTCCATCACTCACGCGAAATAGTGCATTAAAAAAAAGTATGAATCAAAAAAACTAATAAAATTCACCGTCAACATAAAACCATATCCCTCTTTCCATCTTAAATTTTGAGCGCTCATGGTGGATTTGCATCTGCATCTGGGCATCCAGATAAGAAACTTTAAACTCGACTGTATTGTCTGTCACCTGCAACACCTCTAACTTTATCCATTGATTGCTTTGAGACCAATCAAGAATGTCTTTCTTGTTATGTTGTTTTCGGGTTGAAGTATGGGTCGTAGCCACCAAATAGCTAGGGTTATGCGTGGCATATGCCGAATAGCGGGAACGCATTAAAGCCTCTGCTGTAGGTGCTTTTTGCGTTCCATTTATATATGGTTTGCAGCAATTGTTCAAATTTGTTTGGGAACCGCAATGGCATACCCTGTCTTTCATTGTACCCATCATTTAGATTTGCCCATCAAGAGTAACTATAGATTGGTGCAATTGATTCAACAGCACCTGATATCTGCTGATTTCTCTTAAGTCTTCATCATCTTCCGAATAGTCCATCAATTCATCTAATACCTCGCTTACTTCGACCAGCTTATTACTGGCTTCCTTACCGTTTCTATCGCCAATTAAATCAATTATTTCCTGAACACCCTTCTTTAAATCTGTAAATTTATTGTTTTCCATGGTAATTGCTTTTATTTAGTTCCTAAAGCGTTTGTGTCGTTAAATTTCTTTAAAATCTGTTTCAATTTTTCCTTACGAGTGATCTCAGCCTGCTTTACCCGGTCCTGAGCTTTATGCAACTTATCATTGTGTTTTTTAATGTTTTTTTCGTTGTTTCTGCTCATAATTTTTTATCTTAGATTGGAATTCAGATCCAGTTTTCTCGCAATTAGTGGCGCTTCAATATTTTTAGTAGACTGTTTTCAACCTCTTAAAATATTACTCGCCGGCAATTCTTGGTAAAGTTCGGCATTTTTAATACAATAAAAAATTATTCATAAACGAGAAAGATTTCTTGTTGAGCTTGCTTGTCAATATACATAAGCGTCAAAAGTGATATGGAACCTTAGAACCAAAAAACTAGTGCCAATAAACCAATATACACATTCTAAATTATTGCATTTGTGTTGAGGATCAAAGTCAATAGAAACCCATGTCTATAAATGATTTGTCTGAAATCGTATCACATGCTTAAATCGGTAAATTGAACATAGTTAAGGCAAGTGTCACCTAGCTCAACTTGAGCATTCACTTTGATTTAAGAATACCTTTAGCAAATTACTAAATTAAAATAGCTAGACTAATTCCCTTTTTATTTCCTCCAAAGTTTTATTGGTGAAGACCAATTCGTTTATAATTTCATATCTCAGATCATCCAGGTCATTATACTTAAAATACTTGGCCCATGAAGTCAGATTAAGGAGATTCCGAATTTGTTTGATTTTTTTAGTGGTTTCAAAACTGGTTCGAAGAATCGCCTTATTATCATAATTCGGGTTATCTTTATGCTGATAATTGACCGTGTTCGCGATGTGATTCATTTTTATGTAGTACAATTTATCCAAGGCGTTATCGGGGTAAAAACTGGTCCAAAGCGCAAAACCCAATTTAATTTTTGACTCCGATTCCGGATCCAAGGGCTCCAGACGCCATTTGCTATTGGCCAAACGCCCCCAATGATTTGACAATCGATACATCCCTATTTTGGTATAATAATAACTGCTCCCAGATTTACTTTCATATTGAACCGCTACCCCTTCAATTTCATTTACCCGCACTTCTTGGAATACACAAAAGGTGTTTTTAAAGGATTTGGAACTGGGAAGAAATGTTTTTTGCATCCGCAAATATAATCAGAATGCGGAGAACTTAGCTAGACAACTAATATTTGATTAACTTTGCAATTCGAATTTTTTAAAACAAACAGATTATGACCAAAGGTTCAGAAGAAAGAATGTTACAAAAGGGAGTTTATACCGGAATAATTGAAAAAGATGAAAACAACAACTTCTTTTGCGGTGAATTCCTTCTCGATTATAAAATGGTTATGGCTAAACATGTTCTTGGCGATATGATTACCATAAAATCAATTATCGAAAACCCAAGCGACATCAGCTACAACAAATACCCGAAAAAATCAAAAAATTTCGATAAAGCAAATAACAAACCACAACAATAGCGACCTTTTAGGATAGAAGATCCAGCAATAAAAAAGAAGCAAACAGCTCTTTTTTACAATATTTTTTAGTCTCCAACTAAAGAGTTAAAAAAAAGTGTACCTTTGCAAAAAATTTGTCGGGGATAGAAATCAAAGTATATTAATTTCTTATTAAAAGACAAGTAGTTACCATATTATATGAAAAAAATAGTTGAATACCGCAAATTGCTAAATGTAGACAAAACTGCAGAGCTAAAAGATTTGAAAACAATTTACCGTAACTCCATGAAGGAATGTCATCCTGATAAATTTCAAGGAGATGAAGCTGGATTAAAAGCGGCGGAAGAAAAAAGCAAGCAAGTTATTGAGGCCTATCATTTTTTGGTAAGTATCAATCCTGAAACTACTAAATTAAACTTACCTGAATATACTGAAACAATTAACACAGCTACAATTAAAGATTACAAATTTGTTGAAGGTAGGTTGATCATAGATTTCTCTAACGGAAGCGTTTACGAGTACATAAGTGTTCCTAAAGCCACTTACGTAAAAATGGTGAATGCTTCTTCTCCTGGAAGATTTGCAAAAAGACATATTTTAAATTCTTTTACTTGGAGAAAAACATTGAATCAAGCTTAAGTTTTTATAAAAAAAATAAAAAAGCACTCTTTTTAAGAGTGCTTTTTTTTTGCCTTAGCTTTTTTGTTTTCCCTGTTATTGTTTATTTAAATTGCTACAATAAAATTAAATCGCAACAACTATTGCGTACTTAACTTGTTTTTAGTATTTTAGCTACCCTAAAAAAAAACCAAAAGATAAATGACCACTCCCTGCAACCTTTACAAATCACAATATAAAAAAGCAAAAGAAACGCTGGGTGTTTTAATAACCTACAGAGCCGAAATCGAATTACAATTGCAGTCCGACTCCATTAATCCTAGTTTGCATAAAGACCTGAGGACCGTGAATCTTGAAATCCGGATTACGCAAAACGAGCTAGAGCAAGCCGAATCAGACATTAAAGAATGTGAATTACAATACCATCTACCCAAAGCGCAAAATTAGTGTTTTAACATATTAGGTATTATTGGTTTTTAAAACATCATTCTCCGTTGCCTAATATCTTGTCATTATGTCTCTAAATCCTTATTAGAATTCCATTTTTGTGCTCAGTCCATTATTTAGCTTACAGTATCGCCCATTTGCTGGAAAGCATTTTTTTTTCGAGAAAAGCAGTTAAATCCAATGCAATATATTACCCAAACAATGGATTTTCAGAATAGACGCAAGCTTTACCCTGAATATCGTGATCAATGGCTCAAATACTCCATTTGTATATAAAGAAATTAATTAAAAAATAACAAAATTTTAGGCTATATAATTAATTATACCTTAATAAAATTAGATACTTTTGCACACTTAACTATATTAATTAATTAATAATGAAAAAAATAATTTTATTACTTTCTGTTGCTGTTGTATTATTTTCTTGCAACAAAGTTGGAAAAGACGAATTCCTAATCACGGGTACTGCTACCGGTATTGAAAATGGTAAAACGATAATCCTAGAAACTCAAGATCCTACCACTGGCGCAATAACTGCTTTAGATACTGTAAAAGTAGAAAACGGAAAATTTGAAATTAAGGGAAAAGTTACGGAACCCGCTTTCCATACGATTCAACTGGAGTCAGTGGAAGGAAAAGCGCCTTACACAAAAATTCCTTTTATCTTGGAAAATGGAGAAATTACCATTGCTATCGATAAAGACAGTATTCAGAAATCTAAAGTTTCCGGTACTTACAGTAATGATGAGTATGTGAAATTTAATGAGGATATTAAAGTGGTTCAGAAGAAACTAATGGATTTTCAAACTCAAAACATGCAAGCGATGAATGAGGCGCAACAAGCTAAAGACACTGCTGTAATCAACAAGTTAATGCAAGGGTTTTCAAAATTGCAAGAAGAAGTAGGTGTTGCATCTAAAGCAAAATATACAAGCTACGCAGAAACACACCCTAAATCATACATTAGTGTCTTAATTGTACAAGGTATGATTAACGATCCAAGTGCGGACACTAAAAAGACAGAAACGATTTTTAACAGCTTAGAAGAATCTTTAAAAAAGACTAAAGCTGGTATAGCTGTAAAAACAAAACTTACTGAAATAAACTCTCCTGCTGTTGGTGCAAATGCTGCCCCAGTTGGAGATGCTAAATGAACTGCAGGTTTTTCTGCACCTAATCCAGAAGGAAAAATTGTTTCCCTTAAGGAAAGCTTGGGTAAAGTTACAATTGTTGATTTTTGGGCATCATGGTGTGGTCCTTGTAGGAGAGAGAACCCTAATGTGGTTGCCATCTATAAAGAGTTGCACCCAAAGGGGCTAAATATCATTGGCGTTTCATTAGATAAAGATGCCGCTAAATGGAAGGAAGCCATCGCAAAAGATAACTTAACTTGGAACCACGTTTCTAATTTAAAATTTTGGGATGAACCAATTGCTGCCCAATATGATGTCGAATCCATTCCAGCCACCTTTATTCTTGATGCTTCAGGTAAAATAGTGGCCAGAGATTTAAGAGGCGACGAACTTAGAGCAAAAATTATCGAACTTTTGGCCAAATAATACGTTTATTGGAATAAAACAAAAAAATCTCCCTAGCGGAGATTTTTTTATTTTATTCACTACCAATACGTTAAAAATAATCCGGAAATTAAGTACGAAATTAATTTGGAAACACGGAAACAGTTTCTATATTTGCACCCGCATACAACAACGATGTGTTGTACTCAAAGGCTTCGGGGAGATACTCAAGCGGCCAACGAGGGCAGACTGTAAATCTGCTGACTACGTCTTCGTAGGTTCGAATCCTACTCTCCCCACCAAAACGCTGCAAGCAATTGCAGCGTTTTTT
>JBLIHD010000017.1:0-12297 GCA_047636335.1 Flavobacterium sp. | reverse complement strand
AATCGAAAACAGTTAACTTGTTGCAGCTATCGGTGCCGCAAGTCCCATTATTTTTACAACCCTTTGGTGAGCCACCATCAGAAGTTGAACAACTTGTACATGCCATAATTTTATATATAGTGTTGTGCTAAACACAACTTATGTTCTTAAAAACGATTAAGTTGTAAAGATAGCATTTTTTAAGTTGAAGAAACAACCGTTCAAAACGCCAATAATTATAAATATTTACTATGAAAAAACCTATTTCAAATGAATGAAATAGGTTTTTTTATACTGTCGAAGCGACTGAATTTTAGTCTATAACCTTGTATAATTTATCTGACAATCGAATTCTGAACGGCAATTTGAAAGTACAAGTGTCACCTGAGACAGCTTTTTCGGCAGCTTTGTCGTTGACTAACATTTTGGTAACTGTTATTTTTTGCTCGCCTGTGGTTGACCCTTTTATTAGAACGGTATCCCCAATTTTAAGTTCGTTTTCTTCAACCAGGAATTGACCAACACTTGGTTTTGGGAAAAAGTGGGTTCCTTTACCGATGTATTGTTTTTTTACTTTCACTTCCTTTATGGCAGCCTTTTTAGGTCCCTCGGCCACAAATGTTCCGTGGCTTTCCTTATAGTTTTTGAACGTCAACACATCTGATTTTCCCTTTTTGAAGATCATATTTCCGTTTTTTATGCCTCTTCGAATTGCTTTTTGTTCTTCCTCCGGTAAATGGATTACGTCGATGCAAGTTGTCGAACAACAGCCTTCCATTAGTTTTTCACATTTTTCACATTGGATAAAAAGCAAATGACAGCCTTCGTTCACACAGTTCGTGTGCACATCGCAAGCAGCCCCGCATTGATGGCATTGCGAAACGATATCGTCAGTAATTCTTTCGCCTAAGCGGTGGTCAAACACAAAATTTTTACCGATGAATTTGCTCTGCAAACCTTCTTCTTTTACTTGACGCGTGTATTCGATGATTCCGCCTTCCAGTTGGTAGACGTTTTCAAAACCTTTGTGTTTGAAATAAGCGCTTGCTTTTTCACAACGGATTCCTCCGGTGCAATACATCAATAGTTTTTTGTCTGACTTATGTGCTGCAAGTTGGTCTTCAATAATGGGTAAGCTTTCGCGAAAAGTGTCTACGTCCGGTTTGATAGCATTGGTAAAATGACCAATTTCGCTTTCGTAGTGGTTACGCATATCGACGACAATGGTATTTGGGTCTTCGAGTAATTCGTTGAATTGTTTTGCTTTCAGGTGAATCCCGATGTTTGTTACATCAAAAGTTTGATCCACCAACCCGTCAGCTACAATTTTGTCACGGACTTTTACGGTGAGTTTCAAGAAAGAGTGATCGTCTTGCTCCACGGCAATATTCAATCGGATTCCTTTCATGAAATCGTACGCTTCAATACTTTCTTTGAAAGCATAGAAACTGTCGGCAGGAAGCGATAATTGGGCGTTGATTCCTTCGCTGGCAACGTAGATTCGGCCAAGAACCTCAAGTGGGTCCCATGCGAGGAATAAATCGTTACGAAATTGTGTTGGATCTTGAATTTGCGCATAAGCATAGAAAGACAAAGTAAGTCTTTGTTTTCCGGCATCATCAATCATGATGGCTCTTTCTTCTGCGCTTAAGGTGTTATACAGTTGCATGCTATAAACAGTTTAAGTTGAGAAAATTATTTTTGCAAAAGTAGAGAAAAGTGGCAAAGGAGCAAAGTTTTACAAGAGCAAAGTCGCAATATTAGCAATATCCAGTACGTAATTTTTGAAAAATTTATATTGAAATTAAGTTTTTTATTGAGGAGGTACTAGCTGTTAAGTGTTTCTTCTCGTTCGGGGTTATATTTAGTGTTAGCTAAAACTAATAAAATAGTGTTTCTTAGCATAATTATTTATGCGTTAAGCCAATACAATTTACTAAACCAAAAAAAACCATGAAAAAAATTAGTTTTATTATTTCGATTCTTTTATGTTCGACAGCTGCATTTGCTCAGGAGAAGAGCGACAGTTCTGGAGGCATACGAAAAAATGCCATTTCCTTCAACTTCCTAGGGACAACTCCATTCATTGGGATAACTTATGAAAGAATTGTGTCCGACCATGTCAGTTTAGAAGTGGGTGTTGGATTACCAAGTATTGGTATTGGGGCTAAAATATTTTTCACCAAAATCCAAGAGCAAAAAATGATGTTTAATACGGGATTAACAGCTACCTATGTTGATTTTGGAAAAGGTGTTTTTATTGCGGGAAGTGGTGTGATTATTTATGTTCCAATAGGACTTAGTTATTACGGATCGAAAGGGTTTAATTTTGGAATAGATGTTGGCCCAGGAATAAATACTGGTCATAAAGATGGAACTATTATTATTCCTTATGCTGGCCTTAAACTCGGAAGACGATTTTAATTAAAACAGTCAGCTTTGTGACTATTTACTTTGTCATTTTAATTCGCTCGTGCCCAGCTGTTCGCTAGCACGAGCGATAATTATACAATTTTTAATTTCTTTGTGTTCAAATCACTTATTGGTTGTTATTAATTACATTTTCAGTAAGTATTTGAGATAATTCTTTTAGTTTTCCTAGTTCGTATAGTTTCGGTAAATCTTTCAAAGGGGTTTCTATAGGTGCTTCATAATTAATATAATCCTGAAAAGTCGCACCGTCAATTACCCTTGTATTAAAAGCGGTTCTGAAGCGCACTCCGCCATCATTCGTCCGATAGCTATAGGCTAAATAATCAACCTTATGTGTTCGTTTGTTTATCCAGTAATGAAATTCATCATCAAAATCTTTACCTCCGCCCTCCTGACCAAAAGTTACCCCTACAACATCATAATGCTTATTTTTGATTGTAGTTTCCTCAATGAATTTCCTGTTGACTGAAGCATCTTGAAGTTTGTAGGGAAGTGTAGCAAAATAAATCACCGAATTTAACGCTTCGGAATATTTGGCAATCTCTTCTTTGTTTAAAGACTGTAAGTTGTTGTTTATATACCTTTTAAAGGTGTCGTTGATCAATACATCTTTGATGAGGGAATCATTCTTTTGCACTTCAGATGAGTACTCAAAAGAACTGGCGCTGTTCTTAAAACGATACTTTTTTTCTCTAAATACAAATGAATAATCAGCCTTGTCATACAAGTCGCCACCATGGGCTTCGATTGCTTTATTGACTAAAGAATCTGCTTTTGAGAATTGCTTTTCTGCTATAATTGTTTCGTTTTTTACCGTCACCTCATTACCGTCTTTTTTCTTATTGCAAGACAGTATTAAAACCGCCAAAATGCAAAGAGTAATTATAGTTTTTTTCATCTTTTAAAAGTATCACATTTTATAAAGAACAAAGATAATAGTTCGGTTTTTATAAAAATTTTAACTTGTACGGCTTTATTATAAGCTTTGCTAACTAGTGATTTACTTTGCTAGCCATATTTCTACTACTACTACTACTACTACTACTACTAAATTTGTACTATCAATTTCGAGTATTAAGCTGTATTTTTTATTGCCTTCTAAATCTTTCTCAGAAATTTTCATCTCAGAAAACAATTAGGCTTTTTTCTCCTCTGATAAATTGCTGCTCAAAAGTTCTCTTATTCCTTGGTCTTTTAGTAAAACGGTTTGCAGTTCTTGTCTAAGTTCAATATTGATTTTAGTTTGTACAATATTGGTTTTATTTACCATACAAGAGATAAAGACGATGGACAACATCAAGAAAATTATTTGTAAATAGTTCATTTTTCGAATTGTTTATAAGTATTAGTTGCCAGCAAAATTGATGCAACTAATATTATTCTGATTTATTTTAGATATAAATCGTAGCGGGCACAGAATGGAATTCTGCGCCAACTATTGTTTCTACAGGAGCGGTCTGAATTCAGCTCTCTAATCAGGAACTATACTAAAGGATTTTTATGTGAGCTTTTTGTTTAAGTAAACGATAAATGATAGTGACCTTGTCATTTCGACGAAGGAGAAATGACGCTCGTAACTTTCTTTATGTGACTTCTCCCTATGGTGGAAATGATAAAAAAACTCCGTAAATTAATATTTCTACGATAAACTTGTCAGAGTTTTGGAGTAGCTAATAGTTTATTTTTCATATTTGAATTTTAAGTCTTGCGCCTGAAATAAATAATCTGCTCCGTCATACTTGTCTGTTCTAAGATCTTTATATTCTTCCTCAGAAAACTGATTTAAAGTATTACAATGTATTTCTCCATCATAAAATAATTTCTCCACACAGGTTTTCTGACTGAACTGAATGAATGATGTATATGTTTTTTTCATTAGTCTTCTTGAATTTGACTTTCTTTTTAGAAGTTAATGTAATTATATATAAACCACTTCTTCCTTTTTAGATCAGGATGGTTATTAACCCAGATAGCCGCGATAAAGATTGAGACGAATATCTGGAAAGAGCTGTAAATTAATAAACAACATGGAATATAGTGTAAAACATTTTTTTTAAGTTAAAAATATGGTAAGGTTTATCTGATTTATCTGCAAAAACATATCTTTGCCTATCGGAAAGATAGAGTATTAAGAAAGTGCTTTTTATGAAAGCTAAAGTTTTTATTAAACACAAGAATTCCTTAAATTAAATTCATATGAGTAAAGAAAATTTATTACAAAAAGAGAACAGTGCTGTTCACCAGGAAGTATTGGTGGCCAATCAAAATTATTCGGAAAGCTTTGGAGAAAAAGCTAATTTGGCAATGCCTCCAGCGAGGAAATTTGCGATTTTGACTTGTATGGATGCTCGGTTAGATCCCGCAAAATATGCCGGACTTTCAGAAGGTGATGCGCATGTTATTCGTAATGCAGGAGGAAGAGCTAGTGATGATGCTATTCGTTCTCTAATTATTTCCTATAAATTATTAGGCACTGCAGAATGGTTTGTCATTCATCATACTGACTGTGGAATGGAGACTTTTACAGATGATATTATCAGAGACTTACTATCTACTAGTCTTTCTACAGCGACAGTTGATGCTAACGGATGGAGAAATATTACTAAAGAAGGTGGTTCTAATGAAGCTAACAACATTTCATTCCTGACAATCAGTGATCAATCATCAAGCATTATTGAAGATGTACAAAGAATAAAAAATCATGCTCTAGTTCCGTCACATATTCCAGTTTATGGCTATCTTTTTGACGTAAGAAGCGGCAAGTTAATCGAAATTCCAGAAGCTACTCTTGTTGGAAAGGCAAGTTAGATTCGAGCGTACTAGATTGTTTTTTATAAACAGAAAAAAAAATAGCCCCGCAATTGTAATTACGGGGCTATTTTTATTTCTGATAAATTGTTATTAGCAGTACTCGTTAAAAGCATCTTGTAAGTTCTCAGCAATCATTTCAGCTGGACGACCCTCAATGTGGTGACGTTCTAACATATGAACCAATTCTCCGTTTTTGAACAAAGCCATACATGGCGATGATGGAGGGAAAGGGAACATGTGTTGTCTTGCGGCATCTACCGCGTCTTTGTCAACTCCGGCAAAAACAGTTACCAAATGGTCTGGTTTTTTTGCGCCATCCAAGCTCATTTTTGCTCCCGGACGCGCATTTCTTGCAGCACAACCACATACAGAGTTTACAACAACAAGCGTTGTTCCTTCTGCTTTTATTGCGTTATCTACAGCTTCTGCACTATGTAAATCTTGAAAACCTGCTACTGTTAGTTCAGCTTGCATTGGTTTTACCATTTCTTCTGGATACATATCTTTTATATTTTAAGTATTAGTTTTTCAATATGCAAAGTTACGAAGTTTAAAAAGAACTCTATTAGATGCATTATAAAGTTTTGTTATTGTTTAATAGACGTTTTATTTTCTGATGTAAAACAATTGTAAGGTAAAGCTAGAATTGAGTTTTACTGATAATTTCAAAAATCTTGCTCGGAAACAATTCAATTATTTTGGACTGAAATGATTTAAAAAATGCGTGTTGTTTTTTACCCGTGAAACATCCTATTTCATGCCTTAAAAAGTCCGTTTCGTAACATTTTTACTTTTTTGTCATTGTTTTTGTTGCATTTTTGATTCCATTTTAAAATTACATAGCACATGACTTTTCAACCTCAATTTTGCGATCAATTATCTATTATATCTGGTGAAGAAAAGGTATTGGATATTTTTAATCACGGACGATTTAATCATATGCCCCAGCTTGTGGGCAAGGAAATTTTTTCAGGAGATCAATGGTTAATTTCCAAAACAGGAAACAGCTATAAACTCAGTACTGAATTTCTTGACAGAACGGTTTGGCTTGATGTAATTGAAGGAGGTCTTTTTGACGGTTTGTTGATTATGGTCCCTGAAGATAAATATACAGGAAGGCTTTGGCAAATAGAAGAAAATACTCAAGGTGAAAACCTTTTTAAAATCAGCACCAACTTTAGAGGGAACAAAAAATTTATTGACATTTACCAAAACGGGAATTTCAATAATATGCCTTATATTACTTATGAAACGAATGCCAGAGGACAGTTGTGGAATATTGAAACAAGCAAACACAATGTCTTAAAAAGCACGATGGAAATAGATTAGCTATTGTCGTGGGCCTAAAATAAATAACGCACAGACCGAAGCAAAGCCCCAATGAAGGGCATTCTTGGGCATTTTAAAATGATCTGAAGGTCTTCGTACAGCGAAGTCTCTTCGTCCAGAAACTTAAAGATTAATGTAGAATCTCCTTTTTCAAAAAGTGATGAAAAGAGACTTGCCCCCAAGTCGTTGTGGCGGTCTAATAGGTCTAACATCAGTAAGTCATAAAACCAGAACTTGGTTTTTTTATGGAAGTTCCTGAGATCGTGTTCAGTTTGAAGAAAGGCGATCAATTGGGTCGATTTCTTGTCGGAGTTTTTAAAGGTATAGCCCGTACTGGCCTTGGTCCATCCGCCGGCGGTTCCTATGTTGAGAACGCGTTTGGTGTTTTTTTTCCAAAAAGGGTAACAGCTCATCGGGATGCTTCCCTGTTCTTTTTCGATGATTTCGTATTTGCTGATGCCGAGTTTTTCGGCGTATTTTGCAATCTCCCGTTCGTATTCGCTTTTCTCTAAAAGTTGGTGTGAGAACAGGGTGTATTCCAGTAGGGCGTCGTTTTTTGATATAGGCAAAACGTACATAAAGCGGGTGTTCCCTTTTTGTTCCACCGAAAAATCCATGAAAGTGGCCTGATCTGGATTGAAAACGGCTTCTTTGCTTTTTATAAACCAACCTATAAAATGCTGTTGTAAAACAGGATATTTGGTTTGGTTTTCCACTTCTGCTTTGTTGTAAACACTGTTAAACAGGGTGTCGCAGGTATAACTGTCCGTTTCTGTCGCCACATACACGTGATTTTGAGTTTCATTGATGTCTATCACTCTTTGATTGATAAAGCGTATGTTGGGTTCATTCAGAATGCCTTCAAAGACCTGATTGTAAAAATCCAGTCCCTGTACCATATTGTACTGGTAAGGCAATAAATCTAAGTCCCTACGAAAGTCAGCATTAGCAAAAAGCGCCGAATCCCATTTCTTTGAGATTGATTTTTCCCAAACGGAATCGTTTTCTTTCCAGAAACACCAAGTCCTGTCATTCGTTTGTTTTATATTCTCATCAATAAGCAGAATAGTTTTTTCTTTAAATTTTCCGGATAAGGCCATTTTATAGACGGTCATCAAAGCAGACAAACCTGCACCAGTGAAAATATAATTGTAGTGTTTCATATTGATTTAAGAAATTCTTCTCAAAAATAGGGATTTATTTCTTTTTTTCAAAAATGCGGAGGAGCGACTTTGCATTTAAGTAGGATGGTTTCTGAAGTAGAATCGAGTGATCGGCATCTAAAATGATCAATGTGGGATAGACAATATGGTTGTCTATGGTTGCTAATGCCGTTGCTAACTCGTGGACTCCTGTGTTGATGCCCGTGGGTTTGAAGCGGAAAGTATGATTATTGAAAGTGATTTCCTTTTTCGATTCGGCATCCAAGGAAATGAAATAAAAATTCTCGTTCAATTCTTTAATGACAGTAGCGTTTTTAAAAGTGGAGTTTTCCATCATTTTGCAGTATTTACACCAAGAAGTATGGATAAATACGACAATGGGTTTTGGTTTTTCTTTGGATAATTGTTCCACCTCCTCAAAGGAGTGCGTTTTCAATTGGGCAGAACTCGACGCGGTTGCCATAATCAGAAACAAAAGGATAAGGACTGTTTGTCGCATTTTTATTGTGTTGATTAAACTTACAAGACTTAGATATTTTAAACAAAACTTATTTCAACGTATATCTTAAACCAAAAAAGCTCCGAATTCCTTGGTTGGGTCCATAAACATAGCTAGGGTCAAAGGTTAAAGCATATGGGTTATCGGGAGTCGCTTGCACATTGCCGTTAGTGTCATATTGCACATTTTTGTCGAAAGGGTCGTTTGCTCTTGCAATTATAAACGGATTGCCTTTGTTTGGTGTCCAGTCCAAAATGTTTTTCACACCAGCATAGAGTTCCATATTTTTAATTTTGTTGAAAGTAAATTGAATATTCTGAATGCTCCATGTTGGGGAATATTGGCTTCTGGGATCTAGGTCGCCCAAAAGCGGCAAACGCATTGGTCCATATAGATTACCGGTATAGTCAACATCAAGGAACAGCTTGCTGATGCGATATGAAATTGCCCAAGTCGCCGATATTTTTTCGGTAAGAATTTGTTGCGTGGTGGTATTGTTTTCTGTTTTGGAAACATCCATATAGGTGGCGCCAAGAATCATTTTTAATCCATTGTTAAAAACGACGTCCATATTGGTGCTTATCCCTTTCGTAACGGCATATCCATTTAGGTTTTTATAAATAATTTTATTTGGATCCGTATCATAATCTGGAATTATGGAATTACTGAAGCGAGTATACCAGGCGGTAGTTTCCAGCCCGACGAAGGTCCCGTTATTGGTGTATATTTTCTTCAGGTAATTAAAATTGGCGTTAAAAGAGCGCTCCGGTTTCAGTTCTTCCATAACAATCACCTCCCTTGAACCAGTTAATGCCGCATGTTCTTCGGTAAAAAGATTGACTATTCTGAAGCCTGTTCCGGTGTTAAAACGTAATATGTTACTGTCGTTAATTTTCCATTTATAGGCCAATCTTGGAGTAAAAATCGAGCCGTGGTTATTATTGTAGTCATAGCGCGCGCCCAGTAGAACTTTATGGTTGTCATTAAGTTTAACTTCGTCCTGAACAAACAAGCTGGGGATGTAATTGACATCCTCTTTTACGGTCGCAGTGGTATTGTCGTCATAATATTGATAACGCAGGGCGCTACCAAAAAGCAAATCGTGCTTATTCAGTTTTTTGTCCCAGGTCAACTGACCAAAACCAATCCGTTGTTTTGCCATATAGGGCATATCGCCATAAACCGAATTTTGGTCGTGATCGGTATAGGAAAAGGAGAATAGCATTTTTTCGGCAATGGGCAATTCATAAGCGCCCAATAATTCCCACCGTTTGGTATAAATGCTTTCGCCGTAGACCTCAGTGCCACCTCTGTGTTTTTTATTCCATTGCATTTCACCGCCCCAGCGGTCTTCGTAAAAAAAACGTCCTGCAAGCGAAAACAATTTATTACTCTTTCGGTTGATATTCCATTTCTGAAAAACGGATATTCTGTTTTGCAATGTAAGGTCCGTAAAGTTGTCGTTGTTGTTGTCTATGGGGTTGTTGTAGTTAAAGTAGTTTATGCCAGTCAATACAGAAGCTGCTTTGCCTACATTCGCTGTCAAACCTAAATCTACATTCAGTTCACCCCAATCCGTAGTAAACGCATCTGCCGAAAAAAGAGGGGCGTTTTTAGGGTTTTTAGTGATAATATTAATTAAACCGCCTACCGCTTCACTTCCGTATAAAGAGGAAGCGGGGCCTTTTACGATTTCTATTCTTTCCAACAGCGAATTCGGGATTCCAGACAAGCCATAAACCGTGGATAGTCCGCTTACAATGGGCATTCCGTCTATTAAAACCAAAGTGTATGGACCTTCCAGACCATTGATATGAATGTCTCCCGTGTTGCACACATTACAATTTAACTGGGGCCGAACGCCATTTACGTTTTGCAAAGCTTCAAAGATATTGGCGGTTGGATTTTTCTTAAAAAAAGTGGGTTTGTACACCTCTACTGGAACCGGACTTTCCAAACGGCTAACCGGTTTCATAGTTCCGGTTATTACCACTTCATCCAGGAAGTTGTTTTCTTTTAAATTGAAGTCAACCGCTAATTCAGTGCTGTCCGTAAGGCTGATGTTTCTGCTCTGGGTAGTGAAACCGGCATAAGAAACTATAATTTCGTAGTTGCCGGGAGCTAGGTTTCTAAAAGAATAAAGGCCATCCTCATTACTGATTGTTGTTTTAGTGATTTTTTCCAGGACAATATTGGCTTGCTGCAGCGGCATTCCATCCGCAGTGATGGTTCCTTTTATGGTGGACTGGGCAAAGAAAAAGCTCGGTAATAAAGTACAAAAACAGATAATTAGATTTTTCACAAATAAATTTTAGAAGGTATTAATATAATATTTAGGCAAAGCTAAAAATATTATTTTATAAAACAAAAAAACATAATTACATTTGCATTAAATAGTTATACAATGGGGAAATCATTAGAGGAGGTAAACGAGTCGGTTTCCACACTAAACAAGAAATCAGTATTCCGGAAAATATTGGCCTTTTTTGGCCCTGCTTACCTTATTAGCGTTGGATATATGGACCCGGGAAACTGGGCTACGGACATCGCCGGAGGAAGCCAATTTGGTTATTCCTTACTCTGGGTTTTATTGATGAGTAACATTATGGCTTTGCTGTTGCAAAGTTTGAGTGCCCGACTTGGAATCGTCACCCAAAGGGATCTAGCACAAGCCTCTCGCGAAACCTATTCGCCATTTATCAATTACATTCTTTACTTTTTGGCTGAGATTGCCATTGCGGCCTGTGATCTTGCCGAAGTTTTAGGAATGGCTATCGGGATTAATTTGCTGTTTGACATCCCGCTTATCGAAGGGGTAATGATTACGGTTTTGGACACTTTTTTATTGTTGTTTCTCATCAATAAAGGCATCCGTAAAATGGAGGCTTTTATCATTACTTTGGTTATGGTTATTGGGGGTTCTTTTATTTTCGAAATGATTTTTGCGCAACCGGAAATGGACAAAGTGATTTTAGGTTTAATTCCGTCGATGCCAAATGAAACCGCTTTATATATTGCCATCGGTATCATTGGGGCTACGGTTATGCCCCACAATTTGTACCTGCATTCTTCATTGGTGCAAACCAGAAAATACGACAGAACCAATGCAGGCATCAAGCAGGCCTTAAAATACAATTTCATAGACTCTACTATCGCCCTTAATTTGGCCTTTCTTGTAAATGCGGCGATTTTAATTTTGGCGGCAGCCACATTTTATAAAGTCGGAATGTATCATGTAGCCGAAATTCAAGATGCGCATAAATTTTTGGCTCCGCTTTTGGGAACCAAGTGGGCGCCTATTTTATTTGCTGTAGCCTTGATCGCTGCGGGGCAAAGTTCAACCATAACGGGGACACTGGCTGGACAAATTATTATGGAGGGGTACTTAAACTTAAGAATCCAACCCTGGGTGCGGAGAATTATCACACGATTGATTGCCATTATACCGGCAGTTATTGTGATTACCATTTTTGGAGAAGGCGTGACGGGAAAATTACTAATTTTGAGTCAGGTGATTCTAAGTTTGCAACTTGGTTTTGCCATCATTCCGCTAATCCATTTTGTAAGTGATAAATCAAAAATGCATGGGTTTCATATCAGTAAATTAACGCAAGTCGCCTCTTGGACCGTGGCTACAATAATTGTTATTTTAAACGGTAAGTTAGTTTATGATGAAATTACCGGATGGCTGGAAGCTTCAGAAAACCCTATTGTACTTTGGTTAACAGTGGTTCCGTTAGCATTTAGTTTCCTTATTCTATTGCTCTACATTGTTTTCCAACCGTTCGTTTCGAAATCTAAAATCGACATTCACAATCATTCACCACATAGTTTAAAACTTAACTTTTCTGAGTCTGGAATTAAGCTTAAAAAGAATGTTGCCGTGACCGTAGATTTTTCTGACGCTGATGAAGTGGCTCTGAACAGCGCTTTTGAATTAGGTGGAGTAGAGGCAAAATATACGCTGATTCATGTCGTTGAAACCGTTGGAGCCATGATTTATGGCGACAACATAGACGACCACGAAACCTCAATCGATGAAAAATTATTGGGTCAATATAAAGATATGCTTTCAGAAAAAGG
>JBLIHD010000016.1:0-12899 GCA_047636335.1 Flavobacterium sp. | reverse complement strand
CAAATTTTGAAAGCGGGAATTCTACGTTAAATAGTGATTGATTTTCAATCAAGGAATTTTACAACAAATAGGCGGAATTGTATAAGCTTTTTTTAAGGTTTAGCTTTTTCTTTGTTCTGTTATAAATTCTAAAATTGACAATTATGAAAATAGTATATTTTGCATTATTAGCGTTAGTATTAGTTTCCTGTAGAAATCAAGGAAAAATGAATGTTGAAGATGCCAAACAGGCAAGTATAGACTCGATGAGACTGGAAATTGAAAAGCAAAAAGTTGTAGATTCAATGCAAGTTGAAATGAGTAACGCAGCAGCTCAAAAAGAAGTTGTTGTTGTCAACCAACCTGCAAACAGTACCACAACGACAACAACCGTAACGGAGAAAAAGGGCTGGAGTGGTGCTGCAAAAGGAGCCGTAATAGGCGCTGGAGTTGGTGCTGTCACTGGCGCAATTATTAGCAAGAAAAAAGGAGAAGGGGCGATAATCGGTGGTCTTGCGGGAGCAGGAGTTGGTGCAGGAACTGGAGCTATTATTGACGGAAGTAAGAAACAATAAATTAATTGTTTTATCAGATAATGAAAGTGTCTAAATCGTATTCGAGATTTAGACACTTTTTTTGTTGTCTATTTTAAGAATGACTTTGTAGGTGTGTCTGTTCTTGCGTATTCAAAACGATCGATTAGTTTGGGCAAACAGTATCCGTCCAAGCCGTTCATAGCGACTACATTTCCTTTATCTATTTGCAACCAGCCATCATCATGCCTTAGGTTTTCTTCGAAAAATAAGTTTTCGATTGATGCGATTACATGGATGGTGTCATTTTCTTTAATGTAGTATTCACTTAAATATTTGCAGTACAACTGAATAGGACTTCCTTTTGCAAAAGGAACCTTTATATTCTCTTTGTATTCTTCTTCAAGGTCTGTCTTTTCAAATTCAGAAACACCATTATCATAATTGGCTGAAGTATGATGTGCGTCTGCAATCATAGATGCCGTTATGTGATTTACGGTAAAATACGCGGTGTCTTTGATGTTTTGGTAAGTATCTCTTGGTACTGTCGTAGGACGTACGATGAAACCAATCAAGGCGGGATCACTACCTAAGTGTGTCACGCTGCTGAAAATTGCAATATTCGATTTTCCATAGATAGACTTGGTTGCAATTAAATTAGCCGATTTGTATCCAGTACAAGAATTGATTAAATTCAATCGTTCTAGTTTTTCCATTTTTGAAAAATCGAGTTTAGATAGCTGTTTCATATTACTATTTTTTAACAAATATACTTTTTGTTTACTGTTTTAATCAATTTATGAAACAAAATAAATGTATGTTTGTTTGCTGACTTTTAGTGTTGAAGTACAATTCGTTCAAAATGAATTTGAAATCATTTATATTTGTTGGTGTAATAAAAGGTAAATATGAAAAAATTTAAAAAAGTACTGCTGGTTTTAGTGTCAATTTTGGCAGTGCTAACAATAGCTTTGGTTGTTTATGGTTTTTATTTAAAGCCAGAATATGACGGTCAGTTAGAGCTTAAAAGTATTCAGGAAACGACAACGGTTTATTTTGACGAGTATGGGGTCCCCCATATTTATGCAGCCAACGCCAATGACGCGATGGTGGCCCTTGGTTATGTTCATGCGCAGGATCGTTTGTGGCAAATGGAATTGATGCGACGTATCGCTCCGGGGCGCTTGTCAGAACTTTTCGGAAAAGTGGCCTTGAAGAATGACCGCTTTTTTGCAGGATTGGGTATAGAAGAAGCTTCGGATAAAGCGATTGCCGATCTGGATAAAAGCAGCCCGAGTTATAAGCTGACGATGGCATACCTTGATGGAATCAATCAATTTATGGAGGAAGGACCTAGCCCGATTGAATTCCAATTGGTAGGGATTAAGAAAGAAAAATTTACCATTAAAGACGTGTATAATATTTATGGATATATGTCTTTTAGTTTTGCCATGGCCCAAAAAACAGATCCGCTGTTGACAGACATTCGCAACAAATACGGAATGGATTATTTGAAAGATTTTGGTTTAGATAGTTCATTTAATACGATCCAGATTAAAAATGCTAAAGAAAAGCCTGAGGAATATCTTGCTATTTCAGAATCGATCGCAGCCCTATTAGATAAGTCGCCAATTCCCCCTTTTATAGGTAGCAACAGTTGGGTAATTGGTGAGAAAAAGACCAAAAACGGAAAAGTTATTTTTGCCAATGATCCCCATATCGGATTTTCACAACCTGGGACTTGGTATGAAGCGCATTTGGTTACTCCGGAGTTCGAGTTGTACGGCTGCTATTTGGCGGGTACTCCATATCCTTTATTGGGACACAATAGAGAGTATGCATACGGTTTGACTATGTTCGAAAATGACGATATAGATTTTTACCAGGAGGAAAACAACCCAGATGACAGTAATAGATATAAAACACCTGAAGGTTTTGGTGATTATGTAGTCAGAAAGAAGGTTATCAAAGTGAAAGACAGCACTGATGTCGTGATGAATGTAAAAGTGAGTCGTCATGGCCCTGTTATGAATGATTTGATAGACGGTTTAAATGCAAACAAACCGGTTTCCATGTCTTGGATTTATACGCAGCAGCCTATTCATATACTTGATGCGGTTTATGCGTTGTCACATGCGAAAAGCAAAACCGACTTCAAGAAGGGGGTAGCTCTTATTGCAGCTCCCGGACTGAATGTGATGTACGGCGATGCAAAAGGGAATGTGGCTTGGTGGGCGAGCGGGAAACTATACAAACATAAAGAAGGGGTAGATACCAATTTTATTTTGGATGGTGCTTCGGGAAATGATGACATAACCGAGTTTTTAGATTTTTCCAAGAACCCTTCGGCGGTAAACCCAGATTGGAATTATGTTTATTCGGCAAATAACCAACCGGAAGCGCTTGATGGCTTTTTATATCCCGGCTATTATCTTCCGAAAGACAGGGCCACAAGAATAACCCAGTTGCTTGATCCCAAATCAAACTGGGATAAAGAATCCGTGAGTAAAATGATGACAGATAATACTTCGGTAGTGGCACTTGAGGTAGTTAAAAATTTGATTTCAAATCTGGATGAAGCCTCACTTTCAAATAATGAAGCGGCAGCGATTTCGGCTTTAAAAGCTTGGAAAGGGACCAGTAATTTGAATGATGTAGCGCCAACAATTTACAATAAATGGATTTATTTGTACCTAAAAGGCACTTTTGCAGACGAACTTGGGAAAGATGGTTTCAAACAGTTTTTGACAACTCATGTTATGAAACAAATGATTGCAGGTCAAATCACTAACGATAATTCACTTTGGTGGGATAATATTGAAACGCCAAACAAAAAAGAAACCAGAAAAGAAATCCTTTCCCAATCCTTTAAAGAGGCTGTTGTGACTTTGGAAAAACAATTAGGGAATTCAGTTTCGGATTGGACTTGGAATAAAGTGCATATCGTAGAATATGAGCATCCTTTGGGGAAAGTGGCCGCACTGCGAAAGATATTTAATGTTGGTCCATTTGCGGTTTCGGGGTCAAACGAAGTGATTAACAACCAAATGTTCGATTATACAAATGAGGGGAAATACGTAGTTAAGGGCGGTCCTTCAACTAGAAGAATAGTTGATTTTTCGGACATTGAAAATAGTTGGAGCATTCTTCCAACTGGACAGTCCGGTAATCCCTTCAGTCCGCATTACAATGATCAGTCTGCAATGTATAATGAAGGCAAGTTTAGGAAAATGAAAATGAATAAGGAAGAAATCATTGAAACTTCAACAAAAATGATTTTTATTCCTAGTAAAAACTGAAGTTTTTAAGGACCTTAAAATAATAAATCAGTAATTTTGCTTAACTTTTATAAAAAATAATGCAAACTCCAAAAAAGATAGCTGTAGTGGGTTCCGGCTTAGTCGGATCTTTATTAGCTATTTACTTACGCAAAGCGGGTCATACAGTTCACGTATATGACAGAAGCCCTGATATTAGGCAAATCCAGTTCTCAGGACGTTCTATAAATTTAGCAATGTCAAACCGCGGTTGGAAAGCTTTAGACGGTGTAGGCGTCGGTGACGCAGTGCGTGAAATTGCCATTCCAATGGATAAACGCGCAATTCACTTAGTGGATAAACTTAATTTCCAGAATTACGGTCAGGAAGGCGAGGCTATCTATTCTATTTCAAGAGGGATTTTGAATAGAAAAATGATTGATCTTGCCGAAGAAACTGGAGCAGAATTTTTCTTTAATCAAAAAATTTGGGATGTAACCTTAAAAGATGCCACTTTGCATATGGGGGAAACCGAACGAGGGATTTGGGAAGAAAAGAAATACGATATTGTTTTTGGTGCTGATGGAGCGTTTTCAAGAATTCGCCATCGCATGCAACGTCAGAGTATGTTTAATTACTCACAGGAGTTTCTAAACATGGGGTACAAAGAATTAAACATTCCTGCAAACCCCGATAGTACACATAAATTAGATAAGAATTCCTTTCATATTTGGCCTCGCGGCGAATATATGCTGATTGCCCTGCCTAATTTAGACGGTAGTTTTACTTGCACCTTGTTTATGCCTTTTGAAGGGGAAAACTCGTTTGATTTGTTAAAAGACCGCAAGGAGGTGGAAGCTTTTTTTGAGAAAAACTTTCCAGATTCGATTGATGTAATTCCTAAATTAGCAGAGGATTTTTTTAATAATCCAACTAGTGCCTTGGTGACCATGAAATGCTATCCTTGGACTTACGGGGATAAAGTGGCTTTGATTGGTGATTCCTGTCATGCAATCGTACCCTTTTACGGACAAGGAATGAATTCCGGTTTTGAGGATATATCTATTCTTTATGAGATGATCGAAAAACATGGAGATGATTGGGAATTGATTTTTTCCGAATATCAAAAATCGCGCAAACCAAATGCTGATGCTATAGCGGAACTTTCGTATCGCAATTTTATGGAAATGAGTTCGAAAACAGCGGATGATAAATTCCTTTTGCAAAAGAAAATAGAGAAATGGTTTTCAGACAAGTACCCTGATAAGTGGATTCCGCTCTACAGCAGAGTGACTTTTAGCGACCGTCCTTATACTGAAGCCTTGGCCATTGGTGATCTTCAAAACGCCATTATGGAGAAAGTTTTAGAAACGGATAACATTGAGAGTATCTGGGACAGCGTATTTGTGGAAAATAAAATACTGGAATTGTTAAAGTAGTTTTCTTGAAGCGATTCGCGCTATTAGTTGCAATCTTTTTTGTCCTCTACCGAAAGCGGTATAGGACAAAAAAGGGTTTGCACTGCTAAAGAGGCTACATTATTCCTCGCGATGCACTTTTGTGAAATCAAATGCAGGCTGGCAAATCGCAATATACTCGCATTCGGAATCAAAAGGGTTCGAATATTGAACCCGCGTGTTCTTTTCTATTTTTATGGATTGCCCTGCTTCAAGGATGACAACTTCGTCTTCAATGATAAATTGCTTTTTTCCTTTGATGATATAGGTGTATTCCTCAAACTCTGGCGTTTGATAGGGCTCGCTCCATTTTGGAGGCGCAATCATATGGGCAATTGAAATCTCTGGGTTCTTGGTTGAAGCTAATCCATGATGTTCCTCGATTAATTTTCCGTCCGTCGTAGGGACTATAAAAGGGGCGTTTTGTATCAAATACTTTTTCATTTTAAATTGTTTACTTTAATATTAATCTCAAACATATTTGCAGCTTCGGTAATTTCAGCCTCGGGTTGCAATTCGGGTTTTTGTTTTTTGTAGGTCTTGCAACTGCAAGAGTCCAGAAGGAAGAGACAGAGTATAAGGTTAAGATTCAATAGGATTTTTATATTCACTTTTTCAGTATTTTCGACAAAATCCCAAAGGCCCCTCTAATAAAAGTTGCGCTTGTCAAAACTTTTAAGACTGATTTTCCTATTTCGTCCGTCGCACTTTTTTCTTCTGATTCTTTGGTTTTAGTCGCTTTTTGTTCTTGTTTTCGTTGCTCTTGTTTATTAAGTTCTTCCTCTATAAGCGCAATTTTTTTATTGAGCATTTCATATGCGCTTTCGCGATCAATAAGAGGACTGTACTTTTTCACTAATTTCGACTTGCTGTTGATTTCCTGGATTTCACGTTCTGTCAAAATATCCATTCTGCTCATTGGGGCCCGAATCATAGTCGCCACTAGTGGAGAGGGGATCCCTTTCTCGTTTAGTACCGTTACCAATGCCTCGCCGATTCCTAGGCTAGTCAGCACTTCACTAGTGTTGTAATAGTCGGAGGAGGGATAATTATCAGCGGTCTGCTTGATGGACTGTCTGTCTTTGGCGGTAAAAGCCCTTAAAGCATGTTGAATTTTTAACCCTAGTTGAGCTAATACGCCACTTGGAATGTCCATAGGGTTTTGTGTTACAAAATAGATCCCGACTCCCTTAGAGCGTATCAGTTTTACTATAGTTTCGATTTGCTCCAGTAGCGATTTGCTAGCTTCATTAAAAATCAAATGGGATTCATCAATAAAAATGACTAATTCAGGTTGGTCTGAGTCTCCTTTTTCTGGCATTTGCTGGTATATTTCAGCAAGTAAACTCAACATGAAAGTGGAGAATAATTTCGGCATATCCTGAATATCGGTCAATCGAAGGATGTTTATGTAGCCTTTTCCGTTTTCATCAATTCGCATTAGGTCGTCAATTTCAAATGACATTTCGCCAAAAAATAGTTCCGCTCCCTGCTGTTCCAGTTCAATTATTTTTCTAAGAATGATGCCGGTAGTCGAAGTGGATATTCGTCCGTAACTTTTTGTAATTTCCTCTTTTCCTTCTTCAGTGATATAATTAATTATCTTTTTGATGTCCTTAAGATCCAATAAGGGCATCTTGTTGTCATCGCAATATTTAAAAATTACTGAAACTACACCTGCTTGGGTATCATTCAAACCCAATATTCGTGAAAACAATACGGGGCCAAATTCAGAAACAGTCGCGCGAAGGCGGACCCCGTTCTGTTCGGACAGGGTTAGTAGTTCAACAGGAAATTGTGCAACATTATAAGGAATGTTTATTTTATCGTGGCGCTCCGTTATAAATAGTTTTTCCTCACCCTCTTTTGCAATACCGCTAAAATCACCTTTGATGTCCATCATTAATACTGGAATTCCAAAAGAAGACAGTTGTTCAGATAGAACTTGAATAGTTTTTGTCTTCCCAGTTCCCGTAGCACCGGCTATTAATCCATGCCTGTTTAAGGTTTTCAGGGGTATTTTCACATGTGCATCTCCCAACGCTTCACCATCAAGTATTGCGCCACCCAAAACTATACTCTCCCCTTTGGAAGTGTACCCTTCTGTGATGAGTTTTATGAAATCGTCTTTTTTGTCCATGGTGTAAATGAGTTAAAAACACATGCAATTTATTACAATTAAAGCGGGTTTTGATTTTAAACGGAATAATATTAGTGTTTAACGCAGTTTTATTCGTCTTTTACTGCTAATAGTTAAAAAAAATATTTTTAACCTTAAGAGTGTGTATTTTGAATAAAAACCTTATTAATTCATAAAATTATTGTTTATTTTTTAAAAAACAGTAAATTTGTTTGATGATGTTGATGAAAAATGAATTAATTGAAAAATTCAAATTAATTCCGAATAAAATTATTTTTCAAAAATATATAAAAAAGTTTTTTTATTTGAACTAATCATATAAATTTGCCGGACTACAAGTTTATTACAACTAGAAATAAATTATTTAAAACTATTAAAATTAAAAAAAATGGCAAACGTTAAAAAAGAAAGCAGTTCAACCGGAGGCGGAATGGTTTCAGGTATCATTATTGTTGCATGTGTCGGTGTTGGTGTGTTGATCTGGCAATTTATTATGGGTTCTCCTAGTAATTTTGAAGGAGGAAATCCTGAAACAGGAGTTCCATTGAACGCCTTGGGTCAGGTATATCACGGTGGTGCGGTCGTGCCAGTATTATTAGGAATGTTATTAATGGTTCTTGTTTTTTCTATTGAAAGATTTTTCGTTATATCTAAAGCGGCCGGTAAAGGTAACTTAGACACATTTATGACAAAGATACAAGCAAGTATAAAAGGTGGTGAAATTGAGGAAGCTATCGCTTCTTGTGACAAACAACAAGGTTCTGTTGCAAATTCAATTAAATCAGCTTTAATTAAGTATCAAGAAGTTAAGAAAGAAGGATTTAATAGTGAAGAAGCTTCAGAGACTATTCACAAAGAAATCGAAGAGGCTACTTCACTTGAAATGCCAATGTTGCAAAAAAACATGACAATTATATCATCTTTAGTTTCTCTAGGTACTCTTGTTGGATTGTTAGGAACTGTGGCGGGTATGATTAAAGCGTTTGGTGCATTAGCCGCTGCTGGAACTCCAGATCAAGCAGCTCTTGCAGCTGGTATATCTGAAGCTCTTATTAATACTGCAACAGGTATTGGAACTTCAGCTGTAGCAATTATCTCTTACAATTTCTTTACTTCAAAAATTGATGACTTAACGTATTCTATTGATGAAGCTGCCGTTTCAATTGTGCATACTTACAGAAAATTCAGAGGAAGTTTGAAGCAATAATATATGTTGATATTTATATCAAATAAAAAACAAAAAGAATGGCTAAAATAAAAATAAAAAAAAATCCGGGATCTACGGATATGACTGCGATGTGTGACGTCGCATTCCTTTTGCTTACCTTCTTTGTAATGACTTCAACAGCCAAAATACCTGAAGCGTTGCCTGTAGATACTCCTGCTTCAACAGTTCAGACTAAATTGCCTGAAAGTGATTTGGCTACATTAACCGTAGGGGATGGGAAAGTGTTCTTTGATTTGAAAGGAAAACAAGTTAGAATTAGAACCTTAGAGATGATGTCAGAGGAATACGATGTTGCTTTTACTGATGAGGATAAAACGATGTTTTCCCTGATGGATGACTTTGGTGTGCCAATTCTTAATCTTAAGCAAATCATTGAAATGAAAGCGGCTGACAGAAGTAAAGCAGGACAACCTGGTATCCCTGCCGATTCACTTAATAATCAGTTGAAATCGTGGATCTATAATGCGCGTAAAGCAAATATAGAGGTGAATGATAAAGAATTGCAAGTTGCCATTAAAGGTGATGCAAAAGAAGAATATCCAGCCATTAGAAAAGTGATGGATATTTTACAAGAGCAAAAAATCAATACCTTTAGTTTGGTTACTGGTTTAAGAGGAACAGATTTTTAATAAAAAAAAGACACTAAAATGGCTGAATTAAATACCGGCGACGGTGGAGGCGGAAAAGGTGGTAAAGTAAGAAGTAAGAAATCAAACGCAAAGGTAGATTTAACTGCGATGGTGGATTTGGCTTTTTTATTGATCACATTCTTTATGCTAACCACGACGTTGTCTAAACCTCAATCGATGAGTTTGGGGTTGCCAGATAAGGATCCTACCAAAGATAACGTGGACATGAAAGTCGACGAAAATCGTACTATGACAGTAATGATAGGTGCTGATAATAAGTTAGTTTATTATGTGGGTTTGTTGGCTACTCCAATCGCGGGACCTAAGGACATTGCTTTTGGAAAAGACGGAATTCGAAAAGAATTGTTGTCTAGACAAAAGTCGGTTTTGGCATATTCTGCGGCTAAAGGGAAACCTAAAAATGGATTGATTGTAATTATCAAACCAAGTAAGAAATCAAATTACAAAAATTTGATTGATATACTTGATGAAATGGCAATTGTTGGGGTAGGTGATTTTGGTAATTACGCTATCGTTCCCGAATTTTCTGCTGAAGAACAAAAATTGTTAGAAGGAAAATAAGCGTATTCTTATTCCCCAATAACCTAATAATTAAGAAAAATGAAATTAGACATATTAAAAAACCGATGGCTTGATATCGTATTCGAAGGACGTAACAAAGTTTACGGAGCTTATGAGTTAAGAAAGACAAGCAGAAAGACTAGTATTAAAGCGCTTATTATAGGGGCCTTGGTATTTAGTTTTGCTGTTGCAGCACCTCTTATCATAAACTTGATTCCTAAAGGTGAGGAAGAAGAAATCGACAGGGATATAAAAATCACTGCGATAAAGCTGCCACCTAAGAAAGAAGAGCCTAAATTAAACATACCACCGCCACCGCCACCGCCACCAAAAGTGGATGTTGTTAAGTTTGTGAAACCGGTCGTTGCAAAGGCAGAAGAAGTGACTGAAGAGCCGCCGAAAATTGTCGAGATTAAAGAAAAAAAGATTGGTGCTGAAACTATCAAAGGAGATCCCGATGCAGTATTAACTGTAGCGCCAGTAGGGCCAGGACCGACAAAAATTGTTGAAGAGGACAATCAAATTTACAACACGGCAGGTATTGAAGTGAAACCCGAATTTCCTGGTGGAATGGATAAGTTCTACAGCTATGTAGGTAAAAATTATCGCGCACCGGAGGAAGAAGGTTTGAAAGGGAAGGTTTACGTAACTTTTGTGGTAGAAAAAGATGGTTCATTAACGGATATCAAAGTTCTTAGGGATATTGGTTACGGGACTGGGAAAGAAGCAATAAGAGTTTTGGATAGATCCCCGAGATGGAATCCTGGAGTTCAAAATGGAAAACCGGTAAGGGTTCTTTATTCCCTTCCGATCACTATTCAAACAGCGGATTAATGTTGGAAAAAGTATATAGAAATATTCAGAAGAAATCGCTTAAACAGCGATTTCTTCTTGTTATAGGGATTTTGTTTTTGATAGTTTATTTTGTCCTTGGATTATTTGTTATCTTTATGAAGGATTTTCCCCTTAATATGTCTATGCCTTATAGGGTTGCTTTCGGGATTCTGTTGGTTGTGTATGCCGTTATTAGATTTACACGGATTATTAAAGATGATAAAACTTAAGATATGAAAAATTCTGGAAAGTTTTTAGTGAGTTTTCTTTTTGTGGCACTGCTTTTCAGCTGCAAGCAATCTGGAGACGACAAGGAGACGATTTTAAAAGGGTCAACGACAATTTTGGTCGATGAAACCTTAAAGCCGATTATTGAGGCTCAAATCAGTATTTTTCAGAAGGAATATGAAGCTAATATCAAGTTGATTTCTAAATCTGAAAATGAGGTTTCAAAAGCGTTCCTGAATGATACTGCAAGAATTGTTGTTCTGGCAAGAACATTAAATAAAAAGGAAATAAAGTATTTTGAAAATTTAAAAATAGAGCCTAAAACCACAAAAATAGGAACGGATGCAATAGCTTTTATTTCTAATAAAGCTGACAGAGACACTTTGATAGCACTAAAAGATGTGGTTGAATTTATGCAAGGTAAGGCGCAGCCTTCAGTTAAAGGGTTGGTTTTTGACAACCTTAACTCAAGTACTGTACGTTATTTGAATGAGTTGTCTGGTTTGAAGACAGTTCCTGGAAAAGGGATTTACTCTTTCAAGACCAATGAAGATGTAGTAAAGTATGTTTCTGAGAACGAAGGAATGATCGGGGTAGTGGGATTGAATTGGCTGTATGATCCTAGTTCTCTAGTTAAAGAGTATTTAAAAAACGTTAATGTTTTAAGTGTCAAAGGCATTTCTGAAAATGTGTTTGTTGCCCCTACTCAAAATAATTTGGCAGAAGGAACTTATCCTTTGGCACGTGATTTGTATATAATCAACTGTCAGGGATCCTCTGGATTAGGAATGGGCTTTGCTTCATTTGTTGCTGGAGATATTGGACAAAGAATAATTTTGAAATCTGGTTTGATGCCTGTTCGGACTCCGCCAAGGAAAATTATAATTAAAACAAAATCAAAAAATGAAAATGATAATGAGAATAAATAAATTAAATAAAGTTAAAATGAACAAATTTAAAATTTTAGGTGTTGCCTTTCTGGCTTCCGTAACGTGTAGTTATGCGCAAGATATTGATCAGGCTAAGAAAGAGATCGATGCCGAAAAGTACCAAAACGCAAAAATCACTTTAAAATCAATAATTAAATCAGATCCTGACGAAGGATTGGCTTACTTCCTTCTTGGGAATGTTTACCTTACTCAAAGGGTAGTGGATTCTGCAAAAATTAGTTATCAAAACGGTTTGGTAGCTAAAGATGACGAGCATTTTAATTATATCGGATTAGGTCAAATGGATCTTAACGATGGTAATGTATCTGCTGCCAAAACTAAATTCGATTTGGCGATAGAAGAAATGGGAAGAAGAGATTTTGAAGAGTTTGTATATGTTGCTAAAGCCTATATGAGTGCCTATAAACCAGATTATAAGGCGGCAATAAGTACTTTGAAACGCGTGGATGAGAAGTATAGTCAAGAACCTCTTGTTTTGCTAGCTTTTGGAGATGCTTACTATGGTGACAAAAACCAAAATGATGCTTATTCAGCATATCGTAATGCCTTTCGTATCGATAATACTTTGATAAGAGCAAAAATGCAATTGGGAGTGTTGCTTAAAGGAGCGAAAGCATATACAGAAGCGGTAAATGCTTTTAATGATGTAATAGCGACAAACCCTAATTACGGACCTCTTTATCGTGAATTAGCCGAGACGTATTACTATTGGGCGGTTAATGTACCATCTAGAAATGATCAGTACATGAAAGAAGCTTTGTCATACTATGAAAAATATATGAGCCTAACGGATTACTCTTTAGCTTCACGTATGCGTCATGCTGACTTTTTAATTGTTGCTCATGATTACAAAGCTTTAGAAATTGAAGCTAACAAAATGAAGGAAATTGATAATGTAAACCCTAGAATCTTACGTTATTTAGGTTATTCTGCATACTTTAATGGAAATGTGGACGTTGCCATTAAAGCTCTTGAAGATTTTACTTCGAACAGTTCAAATAATGTAATGTCTCTTGATTATTTATATCTTGGTTTTTCAAATATTAAAAAAGCAACAATGGGTGCTGACTTAACAATTGCAG
>JBLIHD010000015.1:0-12908 GCA_047636335.1 Flavobacterium sp. | reverse complement strand
CCGTTCGCAATCTGCGGCAAAAATAGAACTGTACACTTCCATCCTGCGCGCATCAATCATTGGGACAATCAACCCGCTTGAAATGGTTGCTTGTGACGCCAAAACTTTCAAAGTGTCAACTGCAATCAACGGAAGGTCTAACGCAAAGCACAATCCCTTGGCAGCTGAAACACCTATACGAAGCCCGGTATAAGATCCTGGACCTTGACTCACGGCGACAGCCGATAAGTCTTTATACGTTATTCCCGCTTCCTTTAAACTAGCCTCTATAAAAACGTGCAATCGTTCTGCATGGGAATAGCCTTCTTCCGCTATTTCACTGCAAATTAAAGTTTTACCCTCTGTGGCAATAGATACAGAACAATTTTTAGTAGATGTCTCGATATTGAGAATATAATCCAATCTTTAGTATTTACGATATTAATTTAAGTGCTTAAAAGAACTGTGACCCTAATCTGGCATCCTTTTTATTTCTTAGGCTTATCAGCTTTATCATACACCAGGTCTCCGGAGTTGAGTTCTTTAGCAACGGTCGTGTATGGCCCAGTAATCACAACATCTCCCTTTTTTAGACCGGTTCTAACCTCTATGTTGGCATCGTCTTGAATCCCTGTCTTTATAATTCGTATTTTAGCCTTACCACCCACTTTAACAAAAACACATTCGAATTTTTTGTCGCTTTTAGGAACTGCATTTTTTTCATCAAGATCCGCTGGCATTTTTACCTTTTTAACTGCTGCAGTATCTGACTTAATAACCACCGAACTTATCGGTACTGACAACACATTTTCCTTCGTTTTGGTGACAATATCTACCGTTGCGGTCATTCCCGGTCTAAATGGGGAATAGGCACTCGGTCTCCCTTCTACCAAATCTTGATATGATTCTTTTAAGATTCTTATTTTCACTTTAAAATTGGTCACCTGATCTGAAGTCAGTGTGCTGCTGGCCGAATTAGAAATACTGGTAACAACGCCTTTGAATTGTTTTTTCAAATAAGCGTCAACCAGAACTTTTGCAAAATCACCTACTTTTATTTTGACGATATCATTCTCATTTACATCCACTTCAACTTCCATATTATTCAAGTTGGCCACTCTCAGAATCTCAGTACCCGTCATTTGCTGTGTCCCCAATACTCGTTCACCCAGCTCAACATTGAGCACAGAAATCGTACCGTCAGCAGGAGCGAAAATAACTGTTCTCCCCAAATTATCTCTAGCCTCATTTACTGAAGCTGCAGCACTTTGCACATTAAAATAAGCAGATTGTTTGGTCGCTTTTGACACTTCGAAAGAAGAGATTGACTTGTCCCAATCCGACTTAGAGATAATCCCTTTTTTAAACAAAATCTTATTCCTGTCATAACTAGCTTTCGCTTCATTTAACTGCGCATCTGCTTGACTTAGGCCGGCTTTCGTACCTGCTAAATTTGAAACGGAGCGATTGTATCCGGAAGTGTATAAATCTGGATTTATCTTGACTAATAAATCTCCCTTTTTTACCACTTGCCCTTCTTTTACCGGCAACGAAATGATTTCTCCAGATACTTCAGATGAAATTTTAACTTCAATTTCGGGTTGGATTTTACCTGTAGCCGAAACCGTCTCCACAATCGTTGAAGCAGTAACGGTAGAAATCTCCACTTCCTTCCCTTCATCTTTATTTCCGATAACTCCCGTTTTTGAAAGTATTACTAATAACCCGATTACTGCAACAGTAACACCTATTAAGATATAAATTGTTTTTTTTGACATGTTTAATTAATTTTAAATGATAGGGATTCCGAAATAGAATTCTAATATTTTTATTTTAAATATATAATCGTACTTAGACCTGAGGACTTCCGATTGGGCATTTGACAGCAAGGTTTGTGATTGGTTTAACTCAAAAGAATTCATCAAACCCACATCATACTTTTCTTTGGCATAATCAAATGCTGCTTGTCTGGACTCCAAAGCAACCAACGAGGACTCATGGGCCTTTAATGCGCCTTTAGCATCGGTAAATGCCAAATAGACATTCCGTTCGAGATCTAAGTCTTGTTGCTCTAATGCTATTTTAGATTTCTCCAGACCTACCTTGGAACGTTCCACATTATTTCTGGCCGAGAAACCGTTAAAGATTGGAACACTAAGTTGCATCCCAAAAGATTGCCCCTTATTGCTGCTGAACTGGTCGAAAAATGGCGGTGCGGATTGCACTCCCACAATTGCTCCTTGATTATCTCTAACTGCAATATCCGAATACGAAATTCGAGTGTTAAAATTATAAAAACCTTGCAAGGTAGGCTGAAAAGCTCCTTTTGCGATAGCCAGGTTTTTTTCGGCAATTTCTAAATTGGTTTGTGCAATTTTAAGCTCAGTTCTATTTCCTTTGGCCACGTCATAAATAGATACAGGAGTTTGTGCCAAGATATTGTTTTCGTCTCGCATTTCAGTTCCATCCTCAACGTCAAAATTCTCAAAATCCTTCAATTGCAACAATTGTGACAAACTTAATTTAGAGATCAACAACGCGTTATCGGCGGCAATTAACCTTTGATTGTCTCCAGCAACGGTTGCTTTTGCATCTAATAAATCACCACTTGGGATCGACCCTGCCTGAACTAATTCTTGCGAACGCGATAATTGCTTTTCATTGATGGCCAACTGATCTTTTTGAACTTTCAGATTTTCTTTATTAAAAAGAACCTGTAAAAAAGCATTTGCAACATTAAGCGCAACGTCTTCCTGCATTTTTACCAATTGATATTTTGCCGCAACTATTGAAAGACTGGCCTTCCTGAGGGTATTTTGATTTTGCAGTCCCCTATAGATATCAACACCTACAGTTGAACCCACGGATGTAAACTGTGTGGTTTGATTTTGCAAAAGTCCAGTAGTAATATCTTGATTTAGACCAATATTCCAGGAATGACTTGCATTAGCATTGAATGAAGGCAAAAAGTTACCTATTGCCCCTTTTTTATCAATTGTAGCCGTTTCAGTATCCAATGCCGTTTGTTTAATTGAAATATTATGATCTAATGCATAGGTAACGCATTCTTCTAATGTCCATTTTTTCTCTTGTGCATTAACTGATAAATTAAAAGCAAAAAGTAAAACTAAGGGTATCCAACTATTTTTTTTCATGGGTTTTAATTGAAAGCGTAGCAAAGGTACCACACAAATTTTATATTTTTTTTTAAAACTTAAATTCTTTTTTTAACACTATTCTATTACTTTGGCTCTTCTGTTTTCAAGCCTAGATTCCAAACTTTTATTTTATCCTTGGCATTAATTCCTTTTATCACTTCTACATATATACCGTCACTAACTCCTAAGACAAGATTTTTCCTGACGAATTTCTGACTTGAGGTTTCCACTTCTAAATAAGGTTTTTGTGTCTTTTTATCAAATTGAATTAAGGATTCTTTTATTGCTAAAACCTTGTCGGCTCTTTCCAAAATAATAGAAGCATTAGCACTCAAACCTGCCCTAATAAAAGTATTTTCTTTATTTGGCAAAGAAGCTTTAATTTCAAATTGAATTGCTCCGTTTTCTTTCACTCCTTTTGGCGCTATATATTGTAAAACTGCTTCAAATTTTTTGTTTTCAATAGCTCCAACTGAGATTTCGAGAGCTAAATTTTCTTTTATTTTACCAACTTCTGATTCGTCAATTTTACCCACAAAAATCATTCTTCCTACATCAGCAACACTGGCAATTGTAGTTCCTTCATTAAAATTATTACTTTCAATAACCTGATTCCCCACTTTTATAGGAACATCGAGCACCATTCCAGTAACGGTAGAACGAATTAAAGTATTGGCATAATTTCCAAGACCTGAAGTTGTCCCAGTTTTAACTATATCTAAGCCTTGTTTGGAGGCTGCATAGTTCTGATTCGCTTGTTTATAGGCTAATTGTGCTGCATCAAATTCATTGGCAGAAATAACCCCCTTATCAAAGAGTGTTTTTTGTCTTGTAAACAATTTTTCCTGATTATCCAAAGCTATTTTTGCAGTTTTAACCTGATTCTGAGAGGTACTTAAGTTCGAAACATTAGCAACAACCTTTATTTTGGCAATTAAATCACCTGCCTTAATATCATCACCTGCCTTAATGTAAACTGTTTCGATAATTCCGGAAATATTGGGTTTAATCAGGACTTCTTCATTAGGAACAATATTTCCAGTGGCAATCGTGTTTTTAATAATTGTTTTTATTTCTGCCTTATCGGTTTTAAAAACTATTGGAGATTCTTGATTTTTAGCATACAAATAATATAGCGCACCAAAAAACACTACTGCTATAAAAATTAAAATTGATATCGTCGCTCCTTTTTTCATTTGACCTGTAATTTAATCGGTTATTATTTTCTGATTGATTGATAATTTATTCTGTTCTTAAAGCATCTACTGGCTTTACGTTTATGGCTGTTTGTGCAGGTATAAACCCCGCCAATAAGCCGGAACCTACCAATATTATTAATGCAAAGAATACTATTGACAAATCGACACTTGGATTTGCAAACATCATGTCTTCATTTGGCATAGAGTCTAAAACCTTATTGACGACCCAAAGTACTCCAGTTGCTGCTGCTATTCCAAACATTCCAGCTATTATGGTTAAAAAAATGGCTTCGGATAATATTTGGGAACGTATTGCTCCAGGCGTTGCTCCCAAAGCTCTTCTAATTCCTATTTCTTTGGTACGCTCTTTCACTACAATAAGCATAATATTAGAAATTCCAATTACACCAGAAAGTAATACAAGGGTTCCTACGAAGAAAGCAATGAAGTTTAAAATAGAAAAAAGACCTTGTATTTTACTAAATTCCGCATACAAATCAAAATTCCCAATAGCCCTGTCATCTAATGGGTTGATTGAATGTCTGGCTTTCATAAATTCTAAAATTCCAGACTTGATTTGCGTAATTGATGTTTCATCACGAGCAGTTAGTGCCATCCAACCCACAGTATCACCATAATTAAAAGCTTGTTGAAAAGCAGTAAATGGAACAAAAATTTCTTTTTGAGCCGATTCAGCATTACCGTTATTTCTAGATTTTGAATTATAAACTCCTACAACCATAAAGTTGACACTGTTGACTGTGATATAAGTCCCTATAACTTCTTCTCCTTTTGTATATAAATCATTGATTACACCTTGTCCAATAATAGCCACCTTACGCTTCTCTACAATATCCTGATGATTTACAAATCGCCCTTTTATAATATCCATGGGTTGTTGTTTGATGAGCTCCGGATAATCACCATAAACAGTATATGCCGCCGTTTTTGTTCCTCTTACCACATTATTCGCTCCTTCAAAACCACCTAATTGATTGCGCGGAGAAACATACAATAAGTCCGGAAAACTTTCTTTTAAAGCAATTACATCACCGTTTTTAAAATCAAACTTTCTTATTGGCGGCAATCCTTTATAGGGTTTTGATGTAGTTTGCGACCACATAAACATGCTATTTGTTGCAATACCGTCAAATCCTTTTTTTACGCCATTTTCCAAACCTTTTCCAGCGCCAAGCAATATTACCAAAATAAATATTCCCCAGAAAACACCAAAAGCAGTTAGAATCGTTCTAAAGGTATTGGCCGTCAAGGCTTCTAAAATTTCATCCCAATTGTCTCTATCAAACATAATTATTCGTCTCTAAGTGCTATAATAGGTTTTATTTGAGCGGCTCTGTAAGCAGGGAAAAATCCGGCTAAAGCTCCTGCAAATACTAATATTACAAGTGTGGTCAATGCAACACCGAAATCAACTTCGGGATTTAAAAAATAATCGCTTTGCACTTGTGGCCCTACCAGTTCTAGAAGCGCCAAACTAGATATAAGTCCAACAAACCCTGAAATGGTTGTGATGAAAATTGATTCGTGTAAAATCATCCCAATAATTGAAAGAGGAGAAGCGCCAAGTGCTTTTCTTATTCCAATTTCTTTAGTACGCTCTTTCACGATAATCAACATAATGTTACTAACGCCGACGACACCAGCGATTATAGTACAGATTCCCACCCACCAAAAGAATAATCTAATGTACAAATTCAAATCATAAAACTGTTTGACATTTTTAATAGAACTATTAATTTCAATCGCCCCCTTATCATCAGGCGCCACAGTATTTTTACTTCTTAACACTTGCCCTAACTCTTCGGTAAATTGGTTTGACTGAGCCAAAGCCTCTTCATAAGTCTCTTTTTTGGAAAGAGTGAAATCCAAAACACTAATCTTATCTCCTACTCCAAAAGCTTGTTGAGTAGTAGTTAAGGGGATATAAACACGGGTTTCCTCTCGTTCTCCCGCAGGATCCGTGAAAACGCCCACTACTTTAAAATTAATATTATCGATGCTTAATTGTTCTCCAATGGGGCTTTTATCTTTGAACAAATCTAGTTTTACTTTCTGCCCAATAACTGTTACTTTTTCGCTATTAAGAACATCTCTTTCGTTGATAAATCTACCCTCAATAACCGTTGCATTTTCTACCGCTAAATAATCGGGATAAACTCCAATATACCGGTAATTTCCCGTTTCTTTTCCATAAACCAAAATACCACTCCAAAAAATATAGTTAGCCGATTTTATGTTTAATTGATTTTTAAATTTCTGGACAGAAACATCATAATCACTATTCCTGAATTGAATTTGTCGTCCGGGATTTAATCCTTTGTACTCTTTTGTCGTAGTTCCTGACCAAACGGAAATCAACCCGTCGGCATCACGTTCAAACTGTTTTTGAATCCCATTTTGAAGTCCTTGTCCTGCGCCTAAAAGAATAACCAAAATAAAAATTCCCGAAGCCACAGATATACCCGTAAGAAAAGTTCGCAACTTATTCTTCGCAATAGCCTCAAAGATTTCCTGCCAGCGTTCTATATTAAACATATGCGGACGCTCTTACTTGTTCAACTAATTTATCATCTATGATTAAACCGTCTTTTAAAACCACATTTCGTTTACACATAGCAGCAATATCAGGCTCGTGAGTAACAATCAAAATGGTTTTTCCTTCGTCATTAATTCCCTGAATGAGCTCCATCACTTCGTATGAAGTTTTTGTGTCCAAAGCACCCGTCGGTTCATCAGCTAATAAAACTTTTGGATTAGAAGCTAATGCACGAGCGATGGCAACCCGCTGTTTTTGCCCCCCCGAAAGCTCGTTTGGTAAATGATGAGAATGCGAAGCCAAGCCCACTTTTTCCAGAAATCCCATTGCAATTTCGCTACGTTCCTTTCTTTTTATACCTTGATAATACAACGGCATAGCCACATTATCCAAGGCACTTTTATAATTAATCAAATTGAAAGATTGAAAAACAAAGCCCAAAAATTGGTTTCGATATCGAGAAGCAATCGTTTCGTTAAGGTTTTTAATGGGAACTTTATCCAGAACATAATGACCCGAATCAGCTTCATCAAGAATACCAAGAATATTGAGCAAAGTAGATTTTCCAGAACCAGAAGAACCCATAATAGCTACCAATTCGCCTTCCTTTATATTGAAATTTACTCCTTTAAGGACATGCAATTCGGAACCACCAACTTTATACGATTTATGTAAGTCTTTAATTTCTATCATACTTTATATATTTTAAAACTACGGCCTGTTATTCATAAAATAATATTAACCCTATAAACCAAACCCTTCATAACATACTAATTGATAAGACATAATTAAGACATAATTGTTACAGTTTTATGAGAAAATATATTTCTTTTAGTAATTTTACAACATCAAAATACAACAAAAATGCTAAAGCACATAGTGAACCTTGCCTTTCTTTGCTCTTTATTGACGAGCTGTAG
Organism: Flavobacterium sp.; assembly: GCA_047636335.1. Lineage (GTDB taxonomy): Bacteria > Bacteroidota > Bacteroidia > Flavobacteriales > Flavobacteriaceae > Flavobacterium. The sequence continues at coordinate 5,095 of JBLIHD010000015.1, read as the reverse complement.
TACTTCTCAAACAATCAATACCTTAAGACCCGAACCAGATGATGCTACGCCCCTTGTTTATGACAACAGTCCTTCCTTTATCAATCTACCAATTAACATTAAACTGAAAGACATCCAGAACAAAACCAATTCGTTATTGAATGGACTTATTTACGAAGACAATAACATCCAGGATGACGACATTGAAATTAAAATTTGGAAATTGGCACCTATCACGATCAAAAATACCAATGGTGCTTCGGGAGAAAAAATAGAAACCATTATACCCTTGAAGGCAATGGTCAAATATAGAATCGGAACAAAAACTATGGGTGTTGAACTTTACAATACTCGAGAATTCAATTTAAACGGCGTAGTTAGACTCATCAGTGACGTCGCCTTGAATAATTGGCAATTAAAAACAAAGACCCAGTTGAAATCATTAGACTGGAATGAAGCGCCAACGATGTCGGTATACGGAAAAAATGTTCCCGTAACCTACCTTATCAACTCCGGAATAAAACTCTTCAAATCTAAAATAGAAAAAAAAATAGATGATGCAATTACAAAATCTTTGGATTTCAAACCTAATGTTCTGGCAGCGTTAAAGGAAATTTGCATTCCTTTTAAAATAAATGAGGCTTACGAGAGCTGGCTCAGAATTGTACCCATCGAAATATATTCCACTACCGCTAAATTGAAAGAGGATTCATTTGTCTTACAAATGGGAATGAAGTGTAGTTTAGAAACGCTAATTGGACCGCAACCTGAATCAAAATTTGACGTCAATAAAATCAATTTAAAGCCGGTAACGAAAATTCAAAATCAAATTAAGACAAATATTATTGCCATTTCAAGTTACTATGATGCCTCCAAAATAATAACAAAGAATTTCAGCGGACAAGAATTTGGATCGGGAGGGAAAAAAGTAAAAGTCCAGAATGTTTCCATTTGGCATAAAGACGGCAAAATGGTAATTGCTTTGGAAATATTGGGATCCGTAAACGGAACGATCTATTTATATGGCTTACCCCAGTACGACGACGAAAAAAAAGAAATCTATTTTGATAAATTAGAATATATATTGGATACAAAAAGCAAACTGATGAGAACCGCAAACTGGCTAGCGCAGGGAGTCGTTTTAAGAAAGATTCAGGAAAGCTGTCGTTATTCTATACAATCGAATTTAAACGAAGGCAAACAAACCTTGATGCGCTACATGAAAAATTACAGTCCGATGCCCGGCGTATTAGTAAACGGGATAATGGAAGAAATTAAGTTCAAAAAGATCCAACTAACGAACAACGCCATTATCGCCTTTATTGCGGTCAACGGAGAAATTAATATTTCAATTGACGGTTTGAAATAATTCCAAAAGGATTATTCTGATTTCTTCTTTCTATACAGTCTATAAACAGCAAAACCAACAGCAGCTACTAAAACATAAGGAATCATCATTAAATACACGATCCCATCATTTACTGCTTGGGCTTGAATTTTATTCCCGTCACCACCCAACGCAGCACGACACATGGCACATTGTGCATTTGCCGAAACAGAAAGAGCAAATAAAGTTAAGGCTACAAAACACGTCTTTAATTTACTTTTACTACACATAATATGGAGATATCATTAAATACACCACAACACCAGTAACGGCAACATATAGCCAAATGGGAAAAGTAATTTTGGCAATTTTCTTATGTTTATCGAATACCTGCCCTAAAGCTCGAACATAAGTAACCAGAACTAAAGGAATAACAATTATAGACAATATGATATGCGTAATAAGAATAAAGAAATAAACATATTTAATGCTTCCTTCACCTCCAAATTTGGTAGAATCTGTAGTCATATGATAGGCAATATACATCACTAAAAAAGCAAGAGAAAGTGCAATTGCTGTTGTCATAAATCGCTGGTGGAGTTTCCGTTTTCCGTTTTTAATAGCCCATACACCTGCAACTAAAACTAAGGCTGTTAGCCCGTTTATTACAGCGTAAATTGGAGGTAAAAACGAAAGTGGCGTAACACTTATACCAAAATCTTTTAATTTGACCGTAAAAAGCAGTGCAACCGCAACTGGGATCAGAACAGAAACCATTATTATTAAGCTACTGTACTTTTTTTCAAGAGAACTATTTTCCATTTTTATTCTTTTAATAATTTAGCTATGTCTTGCTGAATATCCCTTACTCCTTTTTTCTCCAAGCCATCATAGTATAAGATAGGGTTGCCAAAGTCATCCTTCCTACAACGAATATTTCCATTTTTATCCACTAAAGCAAACAGCCCTGAATGTTCAAAACCTCCATCTACATTACTGTTCTCCGCTGCATAAAGATTAAAGCCTTTATTGGCCACATTATATATGTATTCTCTGTCGCCTGTCAAAAAATGCCAATTTGAAGACTTAACCCCTAACAACTCCGCATGAGCTTTTAAAGCAGCGGGCGTATCATGAGACGGGTCGATGGTGATTGAAGCTATACCAAAATTTGGATTACCGAAAAATTTTTTTTCAATCAACAGCATACTCTGATTCATTTTTGGGCAGATGCTAGGACAGGTGGTAAAGAAAAATTCCAATACATACACTTTACCCTTATAGGTTTCATTACTGATCTTTATATTGTCCTGATTAAGCAATTCAAATTTTGGTGCGGGGCCAATTTTAATCAACTTTTTGTCCTCACTATTTCCGCCTGTCACTAGGTCCAAACGATCCCCTGTTACAATTTCATTATTTTGTATTCTGGATATAATCTTGGGAACTGCATAAATCCCAAAAACAAGAATTATAAATGAAATACCGATATAAGATTTGTTTTTAAACATAAACTATAACTTTAAAGTTGTTTTGTGGCATTATTATTTTTCTTAAGTGCAGCACGATATTCATATAGAATAACCTTGAAATCGTCTAACATCTCATTACTGAGCTCCGCAGGATGGAAAGTATCATACCCTTCCTTGTACCCTTTCTTTTCTTTTCTGCCTCTAAGGTTTCGCGCCTTGTCAACAATATAAACATCTGAAGTACCTGAGTCTTTATCCAATTCTCCAACTAACTTCAGCTGGTCGTAATACGCATTAATCTGGTCAGGTGTAGTAAAAACGAAATGCCATTGCGAAACATCGGTAAATTCATCCAGCGCATCCATAATGCTTCTGATATCATCTTCCGTACCTAAAGGACAGACCATGACAAATTGAAGGTCTTTAAAAGTATGGTATCGTTGATAAATTTTTTCGTTAAGATTGAATAGATTTCCCCTATGTTTTATGACGTCGAAACCTGCAAAACCTAAAATGGTGATTTTACTATCCAGACTAACTTTTTCTTTATTCAAGGATTCCCATTTTCCGAAGTCGGGAATTTTAGGGGTGATAACAGGCAATTTTGTAAAACCATTAATACCGGATGCAAAAAAAAGATAGGCAACGATCGGCAATACAAAAAGAACAAAAAGAACAATATTTTTTTTCATTATGATGGAGATGTCATTTAGGGTACAAAAATAAAATAAAAAAGGGCATCCGCCGCGACGGATACCCTTTTTTTTGAATTAATATATTGTTAAAAATTCCATTTAATGGTCGAATCTTTAAAAACCCCATATATATAATTACCTTCAGTCAAAAGAATGAAAAGCAAATATAATATTAAAAATATAACAGGCAAAACAACTGCAGATCTAAGGCTACTTTTTTCTCCTTCCATATGCATAAAAGCGTAAACAATATAGTACGCTTTATATATAGTTAGAGCATAAAATATCCAGTTCAGCAAGTTCATTCCTAAGAAATAATTTAAATGCAAGGATTCTGGCTTAAGAATCCCTAGAATAACCTCTACTATTGTAACAGCAGATAATATTCCAAAAACCTTCCAAATTCTATTTGTATTTGATACATGATCATGTGACATAATAATAATCTTTAAAAATTAAACTAAATAGAATACTGTAAAAACGAACACCCAAACTAGATCGACAAAGTGCCAGTACAAACCAACTTTCTCTACCATTTCATAACTCCCCCTCTTTTCATAAGTCCCGATAAGCACATTAAAAAATATAATGATATTTATTATCACCCCGGATATAACGTGAAAACCGTGAAAACCTGTAATGAAGAAAAAGAAGTCAGCAAACAATTTACTACCATATTCATTCCTTATCAAATTAGCACCTTCGACAACATATGTAGCCTGCCCTAACCTCAACAAAGATTCATCTCTTGTCAGAATCGTCTTATGCTTTATTTTAGTTAAATCATGATTGATTTTAGCATCTTTCATCGTTGCCTCATCTGCTTCATAAATAACTTCCGTTCTTATTAATAAATCAGGATGCGCTTTGAAACCAGCCTGAACCTCAGCGACCGTGTAGGATGGCAAAGAAGGCTCACTCATGAACCACTTCCCTTTATTACTTGTCAATTGCTCTCTTTCTGAAGGGAACTTCTCGGAAAAGTCAGCAAGTGCAACACGATGACCATCTTTGTCAACGAACTGCAGTAAACTGCCTCCTTTTGTCTCGATTGCACCGTATTCTCCTTTTATAAAATTATTCCATTCCCAAGCTTGTGACCCTACGAAGATCATACCACCGATAATGGTTAAAAACATATAAAGAACAACTTTATTCTTTTTCATTTGATGCCCTGCGTCAACGGCCAAAACCATCGTTACAGATGAAAAAATCAAAATAAACGTCATTAACGCCACATAGTACATTGGTGCAGACACACCATGCATGAACGGGAAGTGAGTAAACACTTCATCAGCCAACGGCCACGTCTCAATAAATTTAAATCTAGAAAAACCGTAGGCTGCTAAAAATCCTGAGAACGTTAAGGCATCTGATACGATAAAAAACCACATCATTAATTTACCATAACTTGCTCCCATTGGCTCATTGCCGCCTCCCCAAGTTTTTTCTTCACTATTTGCAGTAGTAACTGTCGATCCCATAAAAGTTATTCGTTAAAAAGTTCCCAAATTTACGTTTTTTTCTTATTTAAAGAAATATAAAAATACAAATAAATAAACCCACAAGAAATCAAGAAAGTGCCAGTACATTGCACCTAGTTCTATTCCAAGAGTTTGAGT
>JBLIHD010000014.1:0-13413 GCA_047636335.1 Flavobacterium sp. | reverse complement strand
AGAATCGCTTTGATCAAAGAAGAACTTATAGAGATCCGTGAGAAATATGGTGATGAGCGCCGTTCATTAATTGAATATTCTGGTGGAGACGTTAGTATCGAAGATTTAATTGCAGATGAAAATGTTGTAATTACGATTTCGCATGCCGGATATATTAAACGAACTAATCTGACGGAATACAAGACTCAAAACAGAGGTGGAGTAGGTCAAAAAAGTGCAGGAACAAGAGATCAAGATTTCTTGGAACACATGTTCGTGGCTACGAATCACCAATATATGATGTTCTTTACCCAAAAAGGGAAATGTTTCTGGATGCGTGTTTATGAAATACCGGAAGGAAGCAAGACCGCAAAAGGTAGAGCGATCCAAAACCTTATAAATATTGAGAGCGACGATAAAGTGAAAGCATTTATTTGTACCCAAGATTTAAAAGACCAAGATTATATCAAGAGCCATAATTTGATTATGGTGACTAAAAAGGGTCAGGTTAAGAAAACCTCATTGGAGAAATATTCCAAGCCTAGAGTAAATGGTGTTGCCGCAATCACAATTAGGGAAGGCGACGAATTATTGGAAGCGAAATTAACAAATGGTGAATGCCATATTATTCTGGCGGTTAAGTCCGGTAAGTTAGTTCGTTTTGAAGAAACTAAGACCCGTCCAATGGGTAGAACCGCATCTGGAGTTCGTGGAATTACTTTAAAAGATGACGATGATGAGGTAATTGGCATGGTTGCTGTAAATGATATGAGTAGTGAGATTTTAGTTGTTGCCGAAAAAGGTTATGGAAAACGTTCTAGTCTTGACGAATACAGAATTACCAACCGTGGAGGTAAAGGTGTTAAAACATTAAATATCACCGAGAAAACGGGGAATTTGATTTCGATTAATGCAGTTACTGATGCGGATGATTTGATGATAATAAACAAATCGGGATTGACCATTAGAATGGCTGTCGAAGATTTGAGAGTTATGGGTCGTGCCACTCAGGGGGTAAAACTGATCAACATCAAAGGTAATGACAAGATTGCCGCAGTTACAAAGGTGATGAAGAATGATGTTGAAGAAGTCATAGTTGACGAAGATGGAAATATTATTGAATCTGAAACTATCGAAAAGGTAAAGCCTGTTCTTGAATTACTTGAAGATGAAGAAGGCGCTGACGATGAAGACGATTCTGATGAAGAAGAAGTTGACGCTGACGAAGACCAAGTTGAAGAAGATGATTCAGAGGATGACGAAGATTAACTAAACAATTATAACAAACAAGAGTGATTCTTAAATAAAAAATAAAAAATACCATGAAAAGTAAATATGTAATATTAGCGTCAGCTTTATTAATGTCTGTTGCTACTTTTGCACAGAAAGATGAAATAAAAGCAGCGGAAAAAGCCTTGAAAAAAGGAGAGACCAAAGAAGCTGCAACTATTTTGCAGGGTGCCGAGTCTTTAATTTCAGCAGCGTCAGATTCTGAAAAAGCACAATTTTTCTATTTGAAAGGAAACGTGTCTTTAGATTTAGCGGATAAAAACATTGATGCGGACAAAAACTTGTCTTTAGCTGCAGCGGCGTATCTTGATTTAATAGCTGTGGAAAAAGCATCTGGGAAATCAAAATATTCCAGTGAAGCGGCCACGTCGATAACAAAAATTAAATACAAGTTAATAAATAGTGCTATTGCGGATTCGAAAGCGGATAAACACTCTACTAGTGCAGATAAATTATATGAAGCTTATTTGTTAGATACAAAAGACACCTTAAATCTTTATTATGCAGCTTCGACCTATTTAAATGCTAAAGAATATGATAAAACATTGAGTATGTATAATGAGTTGAAGAGGTTGAATTATTCTGGAAAAGGAACGAATTATTTAGCAGTAAATAAATTGACTCTTGAAGAAGACCTTTTTAGCACCCTTGCAGAAAGAGATAGAATGGTGAAATTGGGAACGCATGAAAAGCCTACAAATGAAGTTATTCCTTCAAAAAGAGGCGAAATATTCAAAAACATGGCGTTAATTTTGGTAGAAAGTGGAAAAACAGAAGAGGCAAAAAAAGCGGTTGCAGAAGCAAGACAAGCAAATCCTGATGACACTTCATTAATTTTGACAGAAGCAAACCTATATTTGGAAACTAAGGATTTTGAAACTTATAAAAAATTAGTAGGTGAGGTATTAGCCAAAAACCCAAATGATGCTGATTTAGTTTTTAATTTAGGGGTTCTTAGTGCTAACGCTAAAAATAGTGCGGAAGCTGAGAAATACTACGCTCGAGCAATAGAAATTAATCCAAAATATCTTAATGCCTACATAAATATGGCGGCATTAAAGTTAGAGAGCGAAAATGCAATTATCGCACAAATGAATAAGTTAGGTACTTCTGATAAGGAGATGAAGCAATACGCTGTCTTGAAAGCAGAAAGAAAGGCTATATTTAAGTCGGTAATACCTTATCTCGTAAAAGCTTTAGAAGTAGATCCTAAAAATGAGGATGTTTCAAAAACGTTGTTGGGAGTTTACAGTGCGTTAGAAATGACTGCCGAGAAAAAAGCTCTAGAAGCTAAAATGAACTAACATATTACTTAGAAGAAAAAAAAACCTATCTGATTATTTTCAGATAGGTTTTTTTTATATTATTTTTTTTATCACCCGGAGTTTGTGCGTGTGTTTATTAATCTCTGCATTGTAAATTCCAAGGTGATCTATTCGGTCTATTCTTACTTTTCCGCTTGCATGGATTATGTAATTGTTCTCCATTATTATTCCAACATGTATTATATTACCTTCCTCATTATCAAAAAAAGCCAAATCTCCCGGCTCGCTTTCTTCTATAAAGCTTAATGCTTCTCCTTGAGCTGACTGTTGCGAGGCATCCCTCAATAATTTATAGCCATTGAGTTTATAAACCATTTGAGTAAAACCGGAGCAATCGATTCCAAAAGGTGTTTTCCCGCCCCAAAGGTAGGGTGCGTTTAAATATAAAAAGGCTGTGTTTATCAGATTTTTTTTGTTTTTAACTCCATTAACCCTAGTACCCTCAAAGTCAAAGTTGCTTTTATTTATCTCCGCGTGGTTTATAAACGATAATGAAGACCCTAATGGGATTGGAATTAACAAATTAGATCCACAAGTAATGTATTCTACTAAATCTGAATTTAAAACAATCGGATCTTCAGAAAGTAAATTGTGGCTTGATTCAGAAATGCTTTGATATTGTTTTGAATCTACCCAGCCTTCGTATCCATCAAATTGCATTTTTATGCGAGACCATTGTTTTAATTGCTCTAAAACCTTAAAATGTTCTCCAAACAAAACCTGCGAAACGATTTCACTTTTATCATTTGGTTCAAATCGAAGTGGGATTATAGCCAGATTACAAATTCCGAACATTTAGGTTTATTTATTAGTTAAGATTTATACGTTATAAGCTTTAATCTTATAACGTATAAATTATAATTGTTTTAGGCTCTTTCAATAATGACAGATGAGGCTCCACCACCACCATTACATATAGCGGCCGCTCCAATTTTAGCTTTGTTTTGTTCTAGAACATTCAATAGTGTAACAATTATACGAGCACCAGAACAACCCAAGGGGTGTCCTAACGACACTGCGCCGCCGTTGACGTTAACTTTATCATTATCTAAACCTAAAATTTTAGAATTAGCTAACCCTACAACTGCGAAAGCTTCATTAAATTCAAAGAAATCAACATCGGTGATTGCTATGTTTGCTTTTTCCAACGCTTTAGGAAGTGCTTTTGATGGACTTGTTGTAAACCACTTTGGTTCTTGAGCGGCATCGGCATAACTCTTAATGAAAGCTAAAGGTTTTAATCCTAATGAAAGCGCTTTTTCTTCGCTCATTAGAATCAATGCTGCTGCGCCATCATTTATTGTAGATGCATTAGCAGCTGTAACGGTACCTTCTTTTGTGAAGACAGCATTTAATGTAGGGATGCGTTCCATTTTTACATTGGTGTATTCTTCATCTTTTGATACCATGATAGGGTCTCCTTTTCTTTGGGGAACCGCTACGGGAACTATTTCATTGTCAAATTTTCCGGATTCCCAAGCTTTTGCAGAACGGTTATATGACTGAATTGCATAATTGTCCTGGTCTTCCCTTGTGAACTTATATTCAGTGGCACATAAATCTGCGCAGACGCCCATTGCATTGTTGTCATAGGCATCAACAAGACCATCTTTTTGCAGGCCATCAACCATAGTGGTCGGACCAAACTTGGTTCCGGTTCTCATATGCATGTAATGCGGAGCTAAACTCATATTCTCCATTCCACCAGCAATAACAATTTCTGCGTCGCCACATTGTATTGCCTGTGCTGCCATCATTACGGATTTCATTCCTGATGCGCATACTTTGTTTATGGTAGTGCAGACTACGCTATCAGGTAAACCAGCGTAAATTGCTGCTTGACGCGCAGGAGCCTGACCAACCCCTGCCTGAATCACATTGCCCATAAAAACTTCATCGACTAAATTTGGATCTAAATTTATTTTATCTAATGCTCCTTTTATGGCGACTGCCCCTAACTTGGGAGCAGAAACGGTGGATAATCCTCCCATAAAACTCCCGATAGGTGTTCTAACGGCAGAAACGATAACGACTCTTTTGCTCATAATTTGTATAATGTTGGTTTATGTAGCAAATTTAATCTTTTTTCTACAAATTTTGATTTTGATTTCGGTATTATATTTTTTGGAAAACAAATGCGCTTTTTATTTCAGGCTATATGTTTGACTGTGAACTGTTTTTATAATAATGTTAAAAAACATTAAAAAAAAGCCTGGAAATAGTTGTGAGTAACGCAAAGAAGTACTAAATTTGCAACCGCAAAACGAGACACGTTTCTCTGAGCTTGGAGGGGTGCCAGAGTGGTAATGGAGCAGTTTGCTAAACTGTCACCGAGCAATCGGTGCCAGGGTTCGAGTCCCTGTCCCTCCGCATTTTTTTTTTTTTCTTTCGAAAGTTATATTTTAAGTAATGGAGATGATAAAAAATTATTAATTTAATTATTTTTCGGGGTGTAGCGTAGCTCGGTTATCGCGCCTGCTTTGGGAGCAGGAGGCCGCAGGTTCGAATCCTGCCACCCCGACCAAATTTTTTTACATTGAGCAATGGAGGCATAGCTCAGCTGGATAGAGCACCTGCCTTCTAAGCAGGCGGTCGAAGGTTCGAATCCTTCTGCCTTCACGAAAACCGATACTTTAATTAGTATCGGTTTTTTTGTTTATAATAATCTGTATAATTAAATCAATTACTCTATTTTTATCAAAAATAGTATTTATGAAATCTTCTTTTAGACTTTGTTTGTTTTTGGGTTTCTGTTTGCTATTTGCTTGCTGTAAAGCACAAGTTCCTATTCCTTCATATGGGGCAAATAATAGAGCGGTCTTAAATGATACCACATTTGTTAATTTAAGGGACTATAGCGATGATTTTGTTTACGATATAAAATACGCTACCGAGGATAATTTTTTAAAGGCTAAAGTGTATGATTGTGCCGAATGTTATTTACGTTCAAAAACCGTCATTGCTTTGATTGAAGCCAATAAAGAATTTATCAGAAGAGGGTATAAAATTAAACTATACGATTGTTACCGACCTTTGGACATCCAGAAAAAGATGTGGAAAATTGTATCAAATCCTATATATGTAGGGGACCCGGCAAAAGGTTCCATACATAATAGAGGAGGAGCGGTTGATATTACTTTGGTTGACGCTGCAGGTAATGAACTCGATATGGGTACTCCTTTTGATCATTTTGGCATCGAAGCGAGCCATAATTACGCCAACTTTTCCGGGGCGGTAAAAGAAAACAGGAAGTTGTTGAAGGCTGTAATGACAGCATCAAATTTTAACTCCTTTGATTCTGAATGGTGGCATTACAATTTAAAATCAGCCCTGAATGACAAGCTATCGAATGTAAAATGGGATTGTTACTAATCAGTCAATACATCGTAAATTATTTATGAAATAGGTTTCCGGCTCATATATCTGATTGTTTAACTCTGATTTGAACTCCTTCTTAATAACATAATCTTCTGTTCCTGTCAAATATTTAATTCTCATTAAGGACACTACAGAACTTTTTAGTTCCTCAATACTTCCTTTCAAAAACATAAAATCTCCTATAGTTAACCGATTGTCAAAGTTTTTATCGTCGCGAATCATTGTACCGCAACTTTCTGAATCAATATGAATTAATGTGATGATTTTTCCATTGTTCAACTGTAAAAACAATTTGGAGTTTTTATCAAAACAATTTGCTTTCAAAAAGTCTTTACTCTTTTGTATTACTTGGACATTTAAGGTGGGCAGACCGTTCGTTAATTCCAGTGAAAAAAAGATGTATTCGGAATTACCTGCAAAGGTTTTCTCGGAAACCATATATTCCCTGGTTGATTTATAGTCGCCAATTGAATCGGAAACATTTGTGCTATATTCACATGGTTTTTGCGCAAATGCCGTAAAGCTTAAGAGTAGTAAAGTGACTGCAATTAGGTGTTTCATTTTTATTTTATTTTGTTGCAAATTAAAACAATTTTATTGTTATTAGCGTCGGTTGTAAAGAAACAATACACATTTCCCCCTTCTTTTATTTTCCATTTTTTGCGGATGTTTTCAACCGAGTCCGGGAAATTTCGGGTTGTAATGTTTGCTTTTTTATTCTCTATAAAAGTTTTCATTTCAACTTTATTGTAGGGAATGCAATTTTCGATTTCAAAGACCCTTCCCGGGAATGAAATCAGGTTTGTCGATGTATATAAATGGGAATGTTTGTGTAGCTTGTCTAAGTTGTAAAACAACCCCACTTCATCAAATCCTCCCGATTTCATGATGGCACTGTTTGGTTCGTATACATATTTTAGTGGTAAACCGTAAGTCGGCGTTTTGATATCTTCATTCAAGATGAAATCAAAAGACTCGATTTTTTCTTTGAAGATATTGACCGTTTTTACGGTAACTTTTCCTGTATAATTGTAGTGTAATTCCCAGAGAAGCTCCTTTACTTCATTTTCCAAAGCTATTATATGGATCGTTTTCACATGTTTTAGCTCTGATAATCCTGCGGAAAGATCTAGAAGGGGAGCTGTTTTTATAAGTATTGCATTAGTCTTGTGGAAATAATAGTCAATATTTTCGGGAATATTAGGAAGGCAATCCTTAAGCATGAATACTTTGCCTTTGGCATCATTTCGTCTAGAAGGGTCAATATAGATCCAGTCCCATCGTTGATTTAATGAAGCTAAAGTTGAGGAGCTATCTCCGGGATAGCAGCTGATGTTTTCCGCCCCTAATTGTTCTAAATTGTGCTTGACTATATTTGAAAGCCCAGCATCGATTTCGCAATGGGCGACAGCTTTTATTTTTTTGGAAAAATAAAAATCATCCACACCAAACCCCCCCGTTAAATCGATCAGTGATTCTCCTGAAACGATGGAAGCTTTATGACTGGCAGTTTTTTCTGAAGAGGTTTGCTCTATTGAAATTTTACTGGGATAAATAATGTTTTTTGTAGCAAACCAATTGGGCAACTTTTGTTTCGCTTTTGCTTTAGCTTCAATTTGGTTCAAAATGTAAATCCATTCCATATCGGGAAAAGGGTTTTTTTGAAGAGCCAAGCTTGAAATCCGTTTATCTATATTATCATTAATAAACGCTTGAATTTCGGGATTTACAATCATTAAATCTAAAATCATAAGTTTTTAGTTAGTAGTCGAATCAGCATGTTTTCCGGAAAGAATTCTTTACCTATTACTTTTATAATGGTGTAAAAGGGAACGGCAACGATCATTCCTAAAATGCCAAAAAGGTAACCGGCGATCAAAATCACGAGGAATATTTCCAATGGATGTGAACTGACACTTTTGGAAAAAATTATCGGTTGTGACAAATTGTTGTCAATGATTTGAATAATCCAGAATCCGATTAAAACGTAGATGGTTGTTGGTAAAAGTTCAGACTGGAAATCACTTCCCAAATTACTCATCATTGTTAAAATGGCTGCCAAAACTGACGCTATTAATGGGCCAATGTATGGAATAATGTTTAATACGGCGCATAAAAAGGCGATGATTACGGCATTAGGAATTCCAAAAATCACCAAGACAATCAGGTATAAAAGAAACACAATAAACAATTGCAGCAGTAATCCGATGAAATAGCGAGATAACAAGTTGTTGATTTTATCTAAAGAATTCAAAATTTTATCTTCATGACTATCTGGGATCAATTTGCGGGCTCCTTTTATGAATATTACGCGATCTTTTAAAAAGAAAAAAGTAATAAACAGCACTGCTCCCAAGCCTATTCCAAAACTACTGATTGTCGCAAGGATTGTATTTAAAAAATTAGGTATGAGGTTAAAATTAATTTTAGAGGTTATGTTGCTTTCCTTCAACATGGCTGAGGAATCGATATGGTAGCTATTTAAAAACAAAGCGAATTGGTTCAATAACTGACCTATATTTTTTTCAATTTCTGTAGTATTTAGAAGCGATAAATTTTGACCTTGGGATAAAATCAACGGAATAAACATCATGATGAATCCCAGGATAATAAGTATAAATATAAAGACCGTTGCAATAGTAGCAAAAAGATGACTGAATTTTAGCCGCTTTTTAAAAAAGTGTAAAATAGGAAGTCCAATCAATGTTAGAATGAGTGAAACCGCCAGATAAATTAACGCAGACTGGATTTTATAGAAAAAGAAAAAAACTAAACTGCTTAGTACGACTGTTAATAAAGCGCGAAGAATACCATTTGAAATGGTTTTTGATGTAATCATAGCGTAATTTAATATTTGCTATAAAGATAAAAAAACTCGCTAACAAGTAGCGAGTTTTTATTTTTTTTGTACGTTTAGATACCGAAACTAGATCTGGCTCCACCGGAAACAAATAAAGCCGACATTCTTGATTTTTGACCGTTTGTAAACATATACATACCTCTATCATCAGTATAGTCCATATAATTCATTGTCATTTCATTGTGAACAGGCAAACAAGAGCTTTCGTAAGGGTATGTTGGCACTCCGAAGTTGTAAGTTTTGTGCACAGGAGTGTCAGAAACTAAATCATTTCCACAAGAAGCGTCACCCCAAATGTGTCTTAGGTTCATCCAGTGACCCACTTCATGACTTCCAGTTCTCCCTAAATTGTAAGGGTAGCTTGCAGCTCCTGATATTCCAAAATAATTGGAATCGATCACTACTCCGTCAGTTGAATCAGAACCACCAGGAAACTGGGCGTAACCCAAGATTCCACCGCCAATTGTACAAGCCCACATGTTAAGTGTCGTTGTCGGGTCCGTGGCGTCAATTCCACCTCTTTTTCCGTTTTTCATGGCATCTCTGGTTCCCCAAGAAGATTTTTTTGTTGATTTTCTAACAATATTCTCTAGTACAAAAGTAATTCCAACATTAGCGGCAACGCCAGAAAATTCAGAAGGGATACTATTAAAATCAGGATTTGTCGCGTTGTAATCTTCGTTCAATACATCTATTTGCGATTGTATTTGGGCGTCAGAAATATTTTCTTCTGCATTGCTGTACAATACGTTTACAACTACTGGAATGACTATTTTCCCATTTTCTAAACGATTGGTTAACATCGCTTTTTGGGTAAAGGCTTCAATTTTGTTCATTCTCAAAGCTAAAGTAGGGTCAGCTTTCATTTGCGCGTCTAACACATCTTGTGATGCACAACCTCGTTGGGTCAGCGCTTCGGTTGACAACGTTGTAGAATCTGTTTGGTCATTTTGGCAAGAAAACAGCATCATAAATGCCGCGGCGGATAAAAAAATTTTTTTCATAATAAATCGTGTAATTGTTAAATAAATTGATTTTTGTTAATTATTAAACAATTTTATAACAAACATTTCAAATAAAAAAATAAATATTAGTTAAATTTTAACAAGAAAAATAGATTGCTTATTTGGTGCAGGCTTACAGAGGAAGAGAAATTATTGAAAATAAATTATATAAGAAAAAACGTACAATAAAATTTATTAAATCATTAAATTAGTATTTAAACGACTTTATTAAACATTTAAACGATAAAAAACACAATCGAAAATAGTTACGATATTTTTTTTAAACTCTTATGTAACCGTTATTGATTAATAAAAGCGATCGTTTTGTAGAGAAAAGGGTGAATCCAAGGGTTGTTTCAGCTTGACGGGTATTTCTCGAAGGATTAGATTAAAAACTCATGTCCAAATAGATGAAAGGAGTCTGTTGAACAGTTTGGTTGTCATTGCAATTCTTTCAAATGAATTGAACTTTAATTTACAATATAAATAAGCGTGAAGCCGACTAGATTTAATTTAAAAGCGATTTTTATCAGGCAACAAAATGAATATATAATTTGATTTTTTTTTAATGAAGAAAAATAGGGTAAAAAAAAACTCGCTAACAAGTAGCGAGTTTATAAAACTAATAATATTGAAAATTTAGATGCCAAAACCAGATCTGGCTCCACCAGCAACAAATAAAGCTGACATTCTTGATTTTTGACCCTCTGTAAACATATACATACCTCTATCGTCAGTATAATCCATGTAGTTCATCGTCATTTCATTGTGAACAGGTAAACAGGTACTTTCGTAAGGGTATGTTGGCACACCAAAGTTGTAAGTCCTGTGAACCGGAGTGTCAGAAACTAAATCGTTTCCACAAGAAGCATCACCCCAAATGTGTCTTAGGTTCATCCAGTGACCCACTTCGTGACTTCCAGTTCTTCCCAAATTGTATGGGAAGCTCGCGGCACTTGATTTTCCAAAGTAATTTGAATCGATTACTACACCATCGGTTGCATCAGAACCTCCAGGAAATTGAGCATAACCCAAGATTCCACTACCAATGGTACAAGCCCACATGTTAAGTGTAGTTGTAGGGTTTGTAGGATCAATCCCACCTCTTTTAGCATTTTTCATCACATCTCTGGTTCCCCAAGAGCTTTTTGTAGTTGATTTTCTAATAATTTGCACTAATTCAAAAGTGATTCCAACATTAGCGGCCACTATGGCAAATTCAGCAGGAATACTATTAAAATCAGGGTTTGTGGCAGTGTAATCTTCGTTTAAAACGTCAATTTGAGATTGAATTTGTGCATCGGAGATATTCTCTGCCGCAGTTCTATACAATACATTTACGACTACCGGAATGACAACTTTTCCACCTACTATACGATTGGTTAACATCGCTTTTTGGGTAAAGGCTTCAATTTGGTTCATTCTCAAAGCTAAAGTCGGGTCAGCTTTCATTTGTGCGTCCAGCACATCCTGTGATGCACAACCGCGTTGGGCCACCGCAGCAGCTTGCAAATCTGTAGAATCCGTCTGGTCATTTTGACAAGAAAACAAAATCATAAGTACAACTGCGGATAAAATAATTTTATTCATAATAGATTGGGGTATTTGTTAATTAAAACTTGATTTGGTTAACTATACCACAATTTTATAACAAAAAATCTAAATAAAAAATTTTTAATTAAAATTTGATGATAGGTTTTTTAACAAGAAATTAGCATCGCTTATTTCACGGGCTTTGCCAGAGATAGATTGTAAAAACGGAAAACATTTAATGTACGTAATTTACTACTATAAATTTTATATTATACTAATTAATGCATTTAAACGATTTTAAATTACTCTTTGCCGACTTAAATAATTAATTGAAAGTATGTCTTTAGAATTAAGTATTATTTTTGCTGATACTTTACGGTTCTCGTTACTACCAAATAAAAGGTATTAATACCAAGGAAAAATGATTAAAACTAAATTTTTCAAGTTTAATATTTTGTATAAAGTATATGATGAAAAGCTTTGTTTGACCTATAATTTTTCAAAAAAAAAACTCGCTAATTATTAGCGAGTTTAAGAATCTTAAATTTTTGAAACTATATTCCGAATGCTGATCTTGCGCCTCCTGATACAAAAATTGCGGACATTCTTGACTTTTGGCCGTTTGAAAACATATACATTCCCCTGTCGTCTGTATAATCCATGTAGTTCATAGTCATTTCTACTGGAGTTCCTGAACATGTACTATAAGACGGGTATGCAGGAACACCATAATTCGCAGCATTATGGGTTGGTGTATCAGATACTAAATCACTTCCACAAGTAGCATCACCCCAAATATGGCGTAAATTCATCCAGTGTCCTACTTCATGAGTCGCGGTTCTACCTAAGTTGTAAGGAGCAGTTGCAGTTCCAGATGAGCCAACATATTTTGAATCAATAGCTACACCATCAGTTGAAGAGGCGCCTCCTGGGAACTGAGCATACCCTAAGATTCCACCTCCAATTGTACAAACCCATAAGTTAAGTGTTGTAGTAGGTGAAGTAGGATCAATTCCTCCGGTAGACGCTCTTTTCATGTCATCAGTTGTTCCCCATGATGTTTTAGTCGTTGATTTTCTAAATCCCCCTACTAATACAAATGTGATTCCAACATTTGCTTTTACACCTGAAAATAAAGCAGGGACTTGATTGAAGTCAGAGTTCGCCGCGTTAAAATCTTTATTTAATATATCAATTTGTGATTGAATCTGTGCTAGTGAGATGTTTTCTGCAGCAGTTCGGTATAA
This sequence comes from Flavobacterium sp., assembly GCA_047636335.1. Classification (GTDB taxonomy): domain Bacteria; phylum Bacteroidota; class Bacteroidia; order Flavobacteriales; family Flavobacteriaceae; genus Flavobacterium. The sequence continues at coordinate 797 of JBLIHD010000014.1, read as the reverse complement.
AACATTTACCGCAACTGGAATCTCAATTTTTCCATTTACCAAACGATTCGTTAACATTGCTTTTTGTGTAAAAGCTTCAATCTGGTTCATTCTTAAAGCTAAAGTAGGGTCAGCTTTTAATTGTGCGTTTAGCACATCTTGTGATGCACAGCCACGTAGGACCACTGCGGCAGTTGACAAATCGGGAGTATCTGTTTGGTCATTTTGACAAGAAAACAACATCATAAATGCCATTGTGGATAAAATAATTTTTTTCATAATAGATTGGGGTTTTTGTTAATAAAATTTTATTTTTTTTAATTATAGCGCAATTTTATAACAAAAATTTTAAATAAAAGTTTTTTTAATTTAGTTTTATTAAATTTTTTTAACAGGAAATTCACACCGCTTATTTTACGGGCTTTAGCAAGGATTAAGAAAACAACAAACAATATTATTACAAGTAATAGCTTACATAAAATATTTTATTACAATATTAATTGTTTTTGAACGGTAATATCACACACTTAGTCGCTTAAATAATAATCGAAATGTATTTGCCTTAAACTTTTTTATTTCGACTATCAAGACGTTTTTGTTGCGAAATGTCGATCTCTTTAAGTTTGGTCAGCGGCTTTTGCTTCTACTGGGTGTATTTGCTTTTTAATGCACTCAAGTAAATTGCTATGAAAGAGCAATGATGTGCTTGTATTTAAGGGTCGGCTGAAGAACTAGTAAAATGAAGATCTTAAAGTTGCTATGCTTTTCCCAGAAGATAATTTGTCTCAACTGTATATTGGTCCTCCGTTTCTAAATGG
>JBLIHD010000013.1:0-13609 GCA_047636335.1 Flavobacterium sp. | reverse complement strand
TGAAAAAGTTGAAAGAAAAAGAGAAGGAAAAACTAACAAAACTCATTGGTAAAGAAATAGCCAAACAAACAGCAAAAGACAAAAAAGCAAGAGCCAAAAAAGCGAAAGCGAAAAAAGCGAAAAAAGACAAAGCCAAGAAAGCGAAATTAAAATCGAAGCTTAAAAACAAAAAAACCAAGGCAAAAGCAAAAAAGAGCAATAAAAAGAAAAAAAGCAAAAAGTGATTTCCCTTTTCAAATTGCAAAAAAAAGTCCCATTAAGAATCAGATTCCGAATGGGACTTTTTTTTAAGCTAAAAAAAAATATTATTTTTTTACCACTGAAGCACTCATTTCCATAGAAATTGCAGAACGCTCCATTTTTAATTTTCCAGCCATTGTTTCGATAACAACAGTAGTATCGGCAAGCTCGGAAACTTTTCCATGAAGACCACTTTTAGTAACGATTTTATCACCCACTTTCAAAGTGCTTTCAAATTCTTTTTCACTTTTTGCTTTTTTCTGTTGCGGTCTAATCATAAAGAAATAGATTACCACAAACATTAATAGAAAGGGGGCAAATTGAGTTAATTGTTCCATAATTTTTAATTCTTTTTTTTTATTACTATTACATTAATCCGCGACCGGTCTTAATCATTTTCTTGTTGGCTTCCAGTTCTTTAACTAAATTATCCAAAATACCGTTGATAAAAATACTACTTTTTGGTGTAGAATACTCTTTAGCAAGTTCTAAATATTCATTTAAAGTCACTTTAACGGGAATTGAAGGGAATTTCAAAAATTCACAAATGGCCATTTTTAAAATAATGGTATCCACCTCAGCAATTCTATCACTATCCCAATTGGGTGTTTTATCAACAAATTCCTTTGCTAATTCCGCTTCGTTCAAAACTGTTTTTCTAAACAAATCTTTAACGAATGCCTTGTCTTCGTTATCCTTGTACACTTTAGGCACAGTGAAATTATCATCCATGATGGGTTTCATAGCCTTCAGCTGCTTAATGATATGGGTATTAACCAATGGGATATCATCAATCCAAGTCAGTTTATCGTCTTCCAAAAATTCGTACAACTTTTCATTTGGCACTATCACTTCCATAAACAAATCAGCTATAAGCTGCCTGTCCTCTTCGAAAGAGCCCGCTGGATTACTCATGTAATCAGTATACAGCTTGCTTGCTTTTACGGCATTCAACAACAACAAAATATAATCGTCATTCAAGGTCCAAGCGTCGATTTTACGACTCTCCATAGCGATGCTTAGAGAATTGTTTTCAGCAAGAATTTGAAAAACACTATTTTTGATAAACTTTTCGTTGGGTTTGCGCTCTTCAGGAGTTGCAAGATGCTTCAGACTTGATTTATGCAGAAACTCTGTTTCTTTTTTACAAATTTCCATAAGGGAGGAAATCATAGTAAGGTATAAATCTTGAATATTGTCGATGCTGTAAAAAAGAAATTTTTCTTCTTTCTCTAAGTTATCAGACTTGTTTTGATGCATCGCATATATGGATTGCATGACTTTGACGCGTATGTGTCTTCTATTTACCACCTTGTAAGAACTTTTATTAAATTATTTTGCGAAAATAAGAATTTCATCCTTTAAAATAGAATATATAATTGCTTATTTTAAAAGTATTGCATAGTAAGCATCGAGCGGTTACCGGAAACCAACCCTGAATGCTGCATCATTAATACCGCAAACTACTTCTGACTGTTCTCTATTCTTCTTTGATCGATTCTGTTTTGGGCAATGGTAAGCGCCGCTTGATACGTCGTTATTCCCTTGGCAACTGCATAATCAATGATTTCTAAAGTCGTATTATAAATATTTTCCGTTTTGCTCATTATTTCTTCTTTCCCGTAATGCGCTAATTCAGCATAGACATTGATAATTCCACCGGCATTAATCAAGAAATCAGGCGCATATAGAATACCGCGTTCCTGCAAAACAGCACCGTGGAAATCTTCGTTCGCCAATTGATTATTAGCCGCTCCTGCAATCACTTTTGCCTTTATTTTATGAACAGTACTGTCATTAATAGTTGCTCCCATAGCGCAAGGCGCGTAGATATCCACATCTGCGGTATACAAATCTTCTCCAGTGAAAATTTTGGCGTTGTATTTGGAACCTACTTCATATAGTTTATCTTCATTGATATCCGCAATGGTCACCAGAGCTCCTTCTTTGGTCAAATAATCTACCAAAGTCTCTCCAACATGTCCAATACCCTGAACCAATACCTTTTTACCGCTAAGCACGTCCGAGCCAAATTGACGCTTCGCCGCTGCCTTCATCCCCATGTATACACCAAAAGCGGTGACAGGTGACGGATTTCCGGCCCCTCCTCTTGATTCAGAAATTCCAGTTACATATGGAGTTACATCTTTCACGATATCCATATCGCTGGTTTCCATCCCCATATCTTCGGCAGTAATATATCTCCCGCTTAACGAATGTACAAATTCACCAAACTTGCGCATCAATTCAGGTGTTTTTTGAGTCTTCGCATCACCCCAAATCACGGCCTTCCCTCCACCAATATCTAGTCCTGTAATCGCTGCTTTATAGGTCATTCCACGCGAAAGACGCAATACATCATTTAAGGCATCCCATTCAGTGGCATAGTTAAACATCCTTGTTCCTCCCAAAGCAGGTCCCATAACCGAATTATGAATACCGATAATTGCTTTTAAACCTGTATCTTTGTCGTTGCAAAATACAATCTGTTCGTGATCATCAAATGATAATTGCCCAAATACGGGATCCATTTTTTGAAGTTCCTTTTCTGTTGTGAAAGCTGCATTCATATCGTTAAATTTTATAGTGATGAAATTGTGAATTTGTCAAAAATACAAGCCAAAACTACATAAAATATAAATATATATCAATAATTTTAATAAAAATTAATTATTTGACAATAAAAAAGTGCAAATGAAAATTTATAATTACTAAAAATTGATTAACAATCGAAAATTAAAACTATTTCAATACAGAATCTCTTAAAAAAATGAAAGAATTACTTTATTTAAACAAATATTTCGTCAAATATAAATACCGCTTTTTACTAGGAATAGTATTCACCATAATTGCACAAATCTTCATGTTGTTCACTCCAAAGCTGATCAGCAAATCTTTCAAGGCTATCGAATCCTTTTCTAAAGACGACAACATTCCCACATCCGTGATTCGCCAAGAGTTGACTTCCAATATTTTGTTGATTATTGTCACCACAATAATCGCCGGTTTTCTTACCTTTTTGATGAGACAGACCCTAATTGTAATGTCTCGACACATTGAATTTGATTTAAAGAACGAGGTTTTCAGACAGTATGAAAACTTATCACAAAATTTCTATAAAAAGAATCGCACCGGTGATTTAATGAGTCGCATAAGCGAAGATGTTTCGAAAGTTAGAATGTATGTCGGACCGGCCGTCATGTACACGATAAACACCATTATCCGATTTACAATTGTTATTGTCTATATGTATAACGTATCCCCTCGGCTAACTTTATACACTATTCTCCCCTTGCCTTTGTTGTCCTATGGGATTTTCAAATTGAGTTCCGAAATCAACAAGAGGAGCACCGTTTTCCAGCAATATCTATCAAAAGTATCCAGCTTTACACAAGAAATATTTTCCGGAATACGTGTGATCAAAGCTTACTCGCTAGAAGACCAACACCAAAATAATATGGTGAACTTGGCTAAAGAAAGCAAAAAAAAGAGTTTGAATTTAGCAAAAGTGCAATCTTTGTTTGGGCCGCTAATGTTGGCTCTTATCGGAATAAGTAATCTGGTAGTCATCTATTTTGGAGGCCTAATGTATATTGACGGAACGATCAAGAGTATAGGTACAATAGCTGAATTCATTTTATATGTCAACATGCTTACTTGGCCTGTGGCGTCATTAGGTTGGGTTTCATCTATGGTCCAAGAAGCGGAAGCTTCACAAAAACGACTTAATGAATTCCTCAAAATCGAGCCGGAAATAAAGAATAAAAACCCTAGTCAATCCATCATAAACGGCTCCATTTCATTTGAAAATGTAAGCTATACCTATGAAGATACCAATATAAAAGCACTAAAAAACATTTCTTTTACTGTCAAAAAAGGGGAAACTTTAGCCATAATGGGGAAAACAGGTTCAGGAAAATCAACTGTTCTATCCCTAATTTCACGATTGTATGATGTAGCTGAAGGCAAAATCAACATCGACGACAACGATATAAGCACATTAAACCTTTTTGATTTACGAAACAGCATAGGTATTGTGCCCCAAGACGCGTTTTTATTTTCTGATTCGATTAAGAGTAATATCAAGTTTGGTAAAGAAGATGCAGAGATGAACGAAGTGATTACGGCGGCTAAAAATGCGGTTGTACACGACAACATTATGGGCTTTAATAAACAATACGATACCGTTTTGGGCGAAAGAGGAATAACATTATCGGGAGGGCAAAAGCAAAGGGTTTCCATAGCGAGAGCAATTATCAAAAACCCGCCGATTTTACTTTTTGACGACTGTTTATCAGCGGTTGACACTGAAACCGAAGAAGCAATCTTGAAGAACCTAAATAAAATTTCCAAAGACAAGACAACAATTATTGTGAGTCATCGCGTATCGTCAGCTAAAAATGCTCATAAAATAATCATCTTGGAAGACGGGAAAATTATCCAACAAGGATCTCATAACCAGTTGATAAATCAGGAAGGTTATTATGCTTCCCTGTATTTAAAACAACTTTCCGAAAAAGAATTGCTGTAATTGTTGTTTAATACATATATTTTTAGGATTTTTGGTTACGATTTAATAACCATAAATTGACTGAAAGGATTATGAGAGAAAATGACATGTTAGAAAAAGAAGAGATATTTTCCAAAGTTTTACGTGCAGGAAGAAGAACATACTTCTTTGATGTAAGAGCTACAAAAGCGGATGATTATTATATTACGATTACTGAAAGCAAAAAATTCACTGAAGAAGATGGGTCATTTCACTTCAAGAAACATAAAATATACTTGTACAAAGAAGATTTCTCGGCTTTCTCGGAAATTCTTAACGAAATGACTTCATATGTTTTAAACCATAAAGGTGAAGAAGTAATATCAGAAAGACATCAAAAAGATTTCAAAAAAGAATATGCTACTGAAAAAGTAGTGGATGAAGAAGCAGTACCACAAACATCAAGTTTTATCGATATTGATTTTGATGACATTTAATATTTAAATTAAATACTTTGCACCACAAGCAAAAAGTCCAAAAATCAAATGGTTTTTGGGCTTTTTGCATATTAAATAATTATTAATTAAATCGTGTTATTTATGAGAGAAATTGCATTGAAGTATATGGAAGAGTATTCCAAACTAGTTATTCCATGGCTTTTAACAAGCGGGCTTAAAGTAGTATTTCTCGTTATAGGAGCCTTAATCCTTAATAAAGTGACTACCTCTTTCATTGATAAAGCGGTTAGAATCGCCGTTAGACCAGACGGAATTTCCTCGAAAGAAGCGGAAGAAAAGAGAGAAAACACCTTAATCCAAATATTCACCGCCTCGGCAAACATTGCATTGCTGACCATTACCGGTTTAATGGTGCTTCAAGAATTCGGAGTGGAGATCGCCCCTATTTTAGCTGCTGCAGGAATTGTGGGATTGGCGTTCGGTTTTGGGGGACAATACCTAATTCGAGATATCATTTCCGGTCTTTTTATCATTCTTGAAAACCAATATCGCATAGGCGACGTCGTGAGTTTTGATACCGCCAGCGGTACTGTCCAGGAAATCAGTTTAAGGAAAACAACTTTAAGGGATCTAGACGGAACAGTTCACCATATTCCACATGGAGAGATTAAAAAGGTATCCAATTTTTCTAAAGATTTTGCTCGAATCAATCTGGATGTCGGCGTAGGATACGGTTCCGATTTAGAACATGTCATAGCGGTAATTAACAGGACCGGAACAGAACTGGCCCATGATACACTCTGGAAAGACGCCATCATCCTTGTCCCTCAGTTCTTGCGTGTGAATGAATTTGCCGAATCTTCCATTATGCTAAAAATATTAGGAGAAACATTACCCAGCAGGCAATGGGAGGTTACAGGAGAACTTCGCAAAAGATTAAAGGTGGCCTTTGACAAAGAAGGAATTGAAATTCCATTTCCACAGATAGTTATTCACCAAACTAAAGAACCGGAAAAAGGGACCGATAAAAATGAAATTGTAAAACAAGAATAGTTTTAAACATCTTAATCCATTCCCACTTAAGAAGTCTGAACATCAATTGGTTTTCAGACTTTTTATTTACAATTAGTGGACACTAACAAACATTTAATTTTGAAAAACATCAGCCGAACCGTCTGGACTTTATCATTAATCAGTTTGTTTACTGATACAGCCAGTGAAATGTTGTATCCTATAATGCCCATATATTTAAAATCCATTGGTTTTTCAATTGTACTTATCGGTGTTCTCGAGGGTGTTGCCGAAGCGACAGCAGGACTCAGTAAAGGTTATTTTGGAAAACGCTCAGATGTAATGGGAAAAAGAGTGCCTTTTGTGCAAGTCGGTTATGCCTTTAGCGCGATATCTAGACCCATGATGGCCGTTTTCATCTATCCCTTATGGATTTTTTTTGCCCGCATAATTGACCGCTTTGGAAAAGGACTCCGAACAGGAGCGAGAGACGCAATCCTTTCTGACGAAGCCACTGCTAAAACAAAAGGAAAAGTTTTTGGATTTCATCGTTCTATGGATACACTAGGAGCTGTTTTGGGGCCTACATTGGCTTTGCTCTACCTCTACTTCTACCCGGAAGATTATAAAACTTTGTTTTTCATCGCTTTCATCCCTGGACTTCTTGCCGTGGGCACCTCTTTTTTGTTGAAAGAAAAAAAAGAACCGTTTCCTCAGAAGAAAAATCGGCAGCCTTTTTCTCCTTCCTTAATTATTGGAAGGCAAGCCCAATCATGTACCGAAAAGTGGTAATCGGGCTCTTAGCTTTCACCTTATTTAATAGTTCGGATGTTTTCCTACTGCTTAAGGCAAAGGAATCCGGAGCAAGCGATACACTCATCATAGGTATTTATATCCTTTATAATCTTATTTATGCGACTTTTGCCTTTCCTTTGAGAACATTGGCAGACAGGATCGGGTTAAAGAAAATGTTGATTTCCGGAATCGGGATTTTTGCCATCGTATATTTCGGAATCGGGTTCAATCACAATATCTATTTTTTTATCGGACTTTTTGCCCTTTATGGAATTTATGCCGCAGCGACCGAAGGCGTCTCAAAAGCCTGGATCAGCAATATTACGGAAAAGAAAGACACGGCGACGGCCATTGGCACCTATTCCGCTTTTCAGAGTGTTTGCACTATGTTGGCAAGCTCCATGGCGGGACTGATTTGGTATCAATTTGGATCAACTGCCACTTTTATCGTAACCGGAACAGCAAGTGTTTTGATCTTGTTCTATTTTGCTAATATGACCCACGAAAAAAAATAGATGGACTAAAAGCTACAAATCAATATTTGTTTAATTTACAAAACACCTAAAGACAAGACTTTTAATAAAACTAAAAATCTTATATTTGAGTATCACGATTCATACTCACTTTAATGTCAAAAAAAATCAACATTCCCGACAACATTATTGGCTTGACCGATATTGAAGTGCAAGCCTCAAGGAAACAATTTGGTCATAACGAGCAAGTACACAAGCAAAAGTACAGATGGTGGCTAGCCCTTTTTGATCTTTTTAAAGAACCGATGTTGTCGTTATTGATTGCTGTAGCTATCATTTATTTTATTTTGGGCCAAAACAACGAAGCTTACTTTATGTTAGCTGCCATAATCGCCGTTTCCGGAATTTCTTTTTACCAAGACAATCGCAGCCGACAAGCGTTGGAAGCTTTAGAAAAGCTGACCGAACCACTAAGTACTGTCTTTAGAAATGGAGTGGAAAAAAGGATTTCTACCAAAGACATTGTTATCAATGACCTTGTAATTGCCAAAGAAGGCAACACCATTAATGCTGATGGAGAAATAGTCCACAGTAATGATTTTTCGGTAAATGAATCTGCACTCACGGGGGAAGCCTATGCAGTTTTTAAATCCGAAAAAACAGAAAACAAAACTATTTATAGCGGCACCCTAGTCGCATCAGGACTAGCGGTTTACAAGGTACATAAAATTGGTCCTGACACTGAAATTGGGAAATTGGGAAGCTCCTTACTCAGCATTAAAGAAGAGGCAACACCGTTGCAAATACAAATCGAGAAATTTGTAAAAGTGATGGCGATAATAGGCATTGTCATTTTCCTGTTGGTTTGGGCCGTCTATTTTTGGCGAACACACGATCTGTTAAATAGTTTGTTGAAAGGATTGACATTAGCCATGTCAATCCTTCCCGAAGAAATCCCGGTGGCTTTCACCACTTTCATGGCTTTGGGATCCTGGCGATTGATGAAAGAGGGAGTTATCGTAAAAAAAATCAGAACTGTCGAGACCTTAGGGAGTGCAACGATTATTTGCACCGATAAAACGGGAACCATCACCGAAAACAAAATGAGTCTTCAATCCGTTTATGCTTTCAACCGCGACCAGCTGTATGAAAAGAAAGATTGGAAAAATGAAGATGCCAAAAAAGTGATTGAAATTGCGATGTGGGCAAGCGAACCAGTTGCTTTTGATCCAATGGAAAAAAGCTTACATCGTGAGTACGAAAAAGTAACGACGGCTGACAGCAGAAGAGCGTTTTCCATGGTCCACGAATACCCGCTTGAGGGAAAACCGCCTATGATGACACATGTCTTTCAAAATAAGGAAGGCAAGCGCATCATTGCCGCCAAAGGTGGTCCTGAAACCATAATAAAGGTATCCAACCTCAACACTGAGGAAAAAACCAGGGTTCACAAAGCAATAGACACTCTGGCTTCAAAAGGCTACCGGATCCTTGGCGTGTGTTATTCTGAATACAAAGGGAACGAATACCCAAAAAACCAACAAGAGCTTCCTTTCGATTTTGTGGGACTGGTGGTTTTCTATGATCCGCCAAAAGCAAATATTCAACATGTATTTCAGCAATTTTATGATGCGGGAATCCAGGTAAAAGTGATAACCGGAGACAACAGCGTCACTACCAAATCCATTGCTGAAAAAGCGGGAATCAAAAAAGCAGACAGTGTTATGGAAGGTGAAGAAATCGTGCAACTGGACGATGTCGAAATGCTAAAAGCAATTCACAGTACCACTCTTTTGACCCGTATGTTTCCCGAGGCCAAATTAACGGTCGTGAATGCCCTCAAAAAAGACAAGCACGTCGTGGCGATGGTGGGTGACGGAGTAAATGACGGCCCAGCGTTAAAAGCATCACATATTGGCATCGCCATGGGGAAAAAGGGAACCGAAATCGCAAAAACCGCCGCTGATTTAATTCTTGTTGATGATGATTTATCTAAAATGGTGATAGCCGTCGCGGCAGGACGACGCATTTACACGAATCTCAAAAAAGCGATACAATATATTGTTTCAATACATATTCCCATTATCTTGACAGTTTCTTTACCCTTGTTTTTTGGCTGGGTTTATCCAGATATTTTTACGCCCGTACATGTCATTTTCCTGGAGTTGATTATGGGGCCCATGTGTTCCATTGTCTATGAAAATGAGCCCGAAGAAAAAAACAGTATGCTGCAAATGCCACGGCAGTTAGGCAGCACTTTTTTATCCTTGAAAGAGATGGGCATAAGCATCATACAAGGAATCGTTATTACGATAGGAATTCTGTCCGTGTATCAATTAACTGTGCAAACCGGAGGAGGAGAAAGTTTAACCCGAACCATGGTTTTTACCACTTTAGTTTTTTCAAATATTATTCTGTCACTGGTCAATCGCTCCTTTTATTATTCCGTTTTCACTTCATTGAAGAATAAAAATAACATGATGGTATTTGCCAACTCAGCAACGTTGCTTATGTTAGTCCTAATTATTTACGTTACTCCTATTTCACATTTTTTTTCCGTCCTCCCGTTAAAATCTGATCAAATTGGAATATGTATTTTGGTAAGCACCGTTTCGGTGGGTTGGATTGAAATTTGGAAATGGAATAAACGCGCTAAAACGACAACTTTAAAATAACCAGAAAATGAAAAACCCTATAGTATCCGTAAAATGGCTTAATGAACATCTTGACGATCCTGATATAATTGTACTCGATGCCAGCCAACAGGTGAACCAGCAAAAAGTGGAATCCAAATTTCAGGATATCCAAATTAAGGGCGCCCGTTATTTTGACATAAAAAACGATTTTAGCGATACCCAAAACCCCTTACCCAACACGCTTCCCAGTCCAGACGTTTTTACAAAAGCAGCAAGAAAGCTGGGTGTCAACAACGAAAGTAAAATCGTCGTTTATGACAGTTTGGGGATTTATTCAAGTCCAAGGGTCTGGTGGCTGTTTACAATCATGGGGCATGAAAACGTCTGGGTTTTGGACGGCGGACTGCCGGAATGGGCAAAACACGGTTATGCTGTAGAAAAGCCCGAAAAACTAACCCATATCTCGGGTAATTTTATATCGAAATTCAAACCGGAGATGTTCAAAACCAAGGAGCAAATTTCAGAAAACATAGCAACCAAAGAAGCCGTACTGATTGATGCACGATCGCAAGATCGTTTTCTGGGAGAAACCGAAGAACCCAGGGAGGGACTGAGAAGCGGACATATCCCGGGATCTATCAACATTCCGTACACCAAGCTTTTACGTGAAGGGAAATTTTTGCCCAAAGATGAATTGGCAAGAATACTGGCGTACGACAACAGACCCTTACTCTTCACTTGTGGCTCGGGGGTAACGGCTTGCATCGATTTAATTGCCTACGAACTCATTGAAAACAAGAACCCAAAAGCAATTTATGACGGTTCCTGGACAGAGTGGGGACAGATTGAAAGTTTGCCAATTGAGTAGTACAAAAAACCTACTTCAAATATCAGTCCTGACAAATTTGGATTTTAAATTAACCTAAAGAGGAACACTGAAATAATTAAACAATGAACGAAGAACGAAAACTGGACAATCCAGTTTGGTATTCCTTGGTGGAAAGCCATAAAAAACTGGCTATAGTTTACATCAACATGCACTTTTATCATCCTGCTTATTGTGCCTTTGGTGCTTTCAACAAAATGCCAAATAATGAAGACGATTTAGTAACATACGCCAAATTAGTTCCTACCTTTTTTATATTCGGAGAAAAACCGAGCATCCCAGACTCACTAAAGCTAAAAGACGAATTATTATGCCTTCAGATGATTGTCCGCCATAAGATTGCTGTTCCAAATATGGACGAAATTGTAAAATTGGAGGAAAGCCACAGGGAAGCGCTTTTGGGACTGGTCAAAATTGTCTATCCAGAATACTTCAAATCAAAAACGGCTGATTTAGGCAATTATTACGGCATATTCGAGCACAACCAACTCGTCGCGATAACGGGCGAACGGATGCAAATGGATGCCTTTACAGAAGTGAGCGCAGTTATCACGCATCCGGAACACACCGGAAAAGGTTATGCCAAACAGCTGGTTGCACATGCGGCAAATGCCATTTTTGAGCAAAACAAAACGCCATTCTTGCACGTGGCCAAAGCCAATATTGGCGCTGTTAAATTATATGAAAAGTTGGGATTTAAAACTAGACGGGAAATCAGCATTTGGAATATAAGCCAATGATGCAATCCTAAAATCAGCTGACCAAAATAACTTTTTATATCTGAAATACTGAGCGACGAGGTTGTCCTAATAGCAGACATTCAACTATTGGAAAAATCAATTAACCCTTTGCGGTTAATGGATACAAATGCCCTAAATTAATAATGGCGCTCTTGCGGTCCAAATAGTGGCTATAATTATATCGATATGATAAAAATAGCCATTTTTCCTACTGTGCCAGTTCATGTTCATGGCACATCGCTGCGCATTCACGGCAGGCCTTAGCGCATCTTTCGCAAGCTTCCATCTGTGGATGTTTTTCACATTCTGTAGCACATCTTTCACACATGACCATACATACTTTCAGAAATATATTCACATTGTCGGAGTTTCGCTCTAGTAACTGTGCCGTTAAACGGCATAAATCAGCGCAATCCTGATCGTTCATCATACAGACTGACATATCCATTTCTTTTTCTAAATGGCATGCATCATAACAGTGTGCGCATTGTGCGGCACAAAACTGCAATATGTCAATCATTTTTTTCTTTTCCATTTTGTATGTGTATTTAAATTTATAATCCTCGTTACTTGTTAAACTCCAAATAACACAGCGCAGCAATGAAGCCAAAGCGAAATTCACTTTATTAGGTTCAGTAATGCCGTTAATCACACAATTATTCTTTTGGGGCCAAAACAAAGACGCTAAATCAAGCGTAACATAAATTTACGAAATTTTTATGTTTAAATAACTAAATTCCAATACATTAACTCTATCGTTACTAAATGTCTAATTGTGAGTTATTAAGCCCTTTTGAAGTTAGCCAATCCGCAATCCATTTTCGATTTTAAAATCGGGAGCTAGTAAAATCACATCGCCTTCCTCTCCCATTGCGCCTAAGACTAGGCATTCACTCATAAATTTGCCGATTTGTTTTTTGGGAAAATTGATCACGGCAACAATTTGTCGGTTGATTAAGTCTTCTTTGGAATACCGTTTGGTGATTTGCGCAGAGGTTTTCAGTATCCCTATTGCAGCACCAAAATCGATACTGAGCTGGTAAGACGGTCTCCTGGCTTCAGGAAAATCATACACCTCCATTACGGTGCCTACGCACATTTCCACTTTTTCAAAATCTTGCCATTTCAAGTTGTTTTCCATATCAATTCAATTTTTAGTTTATGAATTCCTTCAAAACCTAAATTTAGTTTTTTCAGACAAAAAACAATCCTTTTTTCTTAACTTTAGGATTTAAACCTAAAAACAATACAATGTCACGAACCGCATCCAATATGCTGGCCTTGGGAACAAAAGCACCCGAATTTCACTTAAATGACATACAGTCCGGAAAAGAATCCTTTTCTTTTGAAGATTTGAAAGGGGAAAAAGGAACATTGGTGATGTTTATATGCAATCACTGTCCCTTTGTGCTTCACGTTATCGAGGAAGTGGTTATGATCGCCAATGACTATATTGTACAAGGGCTTGGCGTTATCGCAATATCAAGCAACGATGTGGTGAACTACCCGCAGGACTCTCCCGAGTTGATGACTGAGTTTGCCTTTGAAAATAATTTTGAGTTCCCCTATCTTTATGACGAAACTCAGGAAGTAGCCAAAGCCTATGATGCTGCATGTACGCCCGATTTCTTTTTGTTTGACAACCAGGATAAGTTAATCTATCGCGGACAGCTAGACGACAGCCGACCCGGAAACGGATTACCGTTAAGCGGAAATGATCTACGAGGTGCTATTGACAGCGTGATTTACAACCGAAAAATCAATCCCAATCAAAAACCAAGTATGGGTTGTAATATTAAGTGGAAAAGTGAATAGTGAATATAAAAAAACCAAAGCTTTCGCTTTGGCTTTTTTATTTGTATTAATTGATCACTGAAAACT
>JBLIHD010000012.1:0-13669 GCA_047636335.1 Flavobacterium sp. | reverse complement strand
ATTGTACTAGGTGTAAGCTGTACTAATCTAGAGGAAGAAGTATTAGATGGTGTTACTATCTCTAATACAGGTGGAGGGACTGTAAATTCCGCTTCACTTCTAGTGAGTGCCTATGAAGGTTTAAGAGGATTTGAAACGCAAGGGCAAATGTTTGCTTTAGATGAAATGTCTTCTGATGCTTTAGTAGGGCCAACTCGTGGAGGTGACTGGGATGACAATGGAGAGTGGAGACAAATCCACGTACATACATGGGCTCCAGATCATGTTCAAGTAAGAAATGCATGGAATGCTTTGTTGTCTCAAGTATACAGCTGTAACTTAATTATTGAGAATGGTTCTGGTTCTCAAATAACAGAAGCTCGTTTTTTAAGAGCTTTTTATTACTATAATGTAATAGATTTATTTGGGCAAGCTCCTTACAGAGAAGCTGGATCTGCATTGACAGAAGACCCTAAAGTTTGGTCAAGATCTGAGGCTACTGGATTCGCAATTAGCGAATTAGAAGCAATTATGGGCTCCTTACCTGCAAGAGCAGCTGGTGATGCAAGTATAGCAAATAAGGATGCGGCTCACTTTTTGTTAGCTAAATTGTACTTGAACAAAGGGGTGTTTGACGCGGCTGACGCTGCTGGACCGTATACATTTGCTGCTGCAGATATGACGAAAGTTGTTTCTAATGTTGATGCAATTAACAGTTCATTGTCTACAGATTATTGGGATAACTTTAAACCAACTAACAATACATCACCAGAGATATTGTTTTCTGCTAGAAATATACAAGGTGGTGCAGGTGGAGATATCCAATACCATTGGAGAATGGGTATGCACTACAACCAAACTCCCGATGGATGGAATGGTTTTGCAATTGTATCTGAATTTTACAATAATTATAACCCTAATGACAGACGTATAAAAAATGGGGATTCTCAAATCATTTCTAATTTTGGAAATCCAGTAGGAATGCAAATAGGGCAAATGTACAAACCAGGAGGAACTGTGGCATTAAATGACAGAAATGGCAATCCATTAATTTATACAGCAGCTGTAACTTTGATTACTAGTGGAAAAACTCTAGAGACTGCAGGTATTAGAATGAATAAATACATTCCAGATGCTTCGAATTTAGGACAGCCTAATAATGATTATGTATTTATGAGATATTCGGATGCTTTAATGATGAAAGCTGAAGCTATTGCTAGAGGTGGTTCAGGGACTAATGATGTTGCTAAACTTACTGCTCTCGTTTCGAGATCAGGTCAAGTAGGAACGTTTCCTACTACACTAGATGGTATTTATAAAGAAAGAGGTAAAGAATTGTGGTTAGAAGGATGGAGAAGAAACGATATGGTTCGTTTTGGAACTTTCTTAGCAGCAAAACAATTAAAGCCTTATGTGTCTGACAATAAATATGCTTTGTACCCTATACCATCTGATGCGTTGTTTAATGCAAATTTATCACAAAACCCTGGTTACTAGGGTTTAGAAAATATTTTTATTTTTTGATTTAGTTATAAAGAGGGCAATCGTATTGCCCTCTTTTTTTTTTAAATTTTAACGAGAATCCTTGTTTTATCTACTGAATATTATATAAATTACGCCTTTATTTGCTCTAAAAATGTCTTAACTAATCACTGTGTATAATATGTTTAATCGTTCTATTTTCTTTTCTATTTTTATTCTTCTTTTTGTCAATTGTTCGAAAGAAAATACGGAAAATAAAAACTTGTTGTTTTCCAAGCTAGACTCTTCACAAACAGGAATTAAGTTTGTTAATGAAGTGATAAATGGAGAAGACATGAATATATTCAAATATAGAAATTTTTATAATGGAGGCGGAGTAGCAATAGGGGACATCAATAATGACGGGCTTTCCGATATTTATTTTACTTCTAATTTGGGTACTAATAAACTATATTTAAATAAAGGAAATTTCAAGTTTGAAGATATTTCTAAAAAAGCAGGCGTTGAAGGAACTAAAGTCTGGTCAACTGGTGTCGTAATGGTCGACCTCAATGGAGATGGCTTATTAGATATTTATGTTTGTAATGCAGGAAACATAAAAGGCGACAATCAAAAAAATGAACTGTTCATCAATAATGGTAACGCCACTTTTTCTGAAAAGGCAGACGAATACAATCTTGCTGAAACCGGAATAACAACCCATGCCGCTTTTTTTGATTATGACAAGGATGGAGATTTAGATGCGTATATTTTAAATAACAGTTTTATTCCCGTAAGTAGTCTTAATTATTCTAATAAAAGAGAATTAAGGGACAAAGATTGGGATGTTGTGGACATCCTAAAAGGAGGGGGGGATAAATTACTTCGCAATGACAATGGCAAATTTGTCGACGTAAGTGAAGCATCTGGAATATACGGTAGTCTTATTGGTTTTGGTCTTGGAGTAACCGTAGGCGATGTAAATGGAGATTTATATCCAGATATTTACGTGTCTAATGATTTTTACGAAAAGGATTATTTATACATAAACAATAAAAACGGAACCTTTACCGAACAAATACAAGGATGGGCGTCTCACATTAGTCAATCTTCGATGGGTGCAGATATGGCCGATGTTAATAATGACGGTAAGGCCGACATTTTTGTAACGGATATGTTGCCTGAGTCAGATGAGCGTTTGAAAAACACAACAAATTTCGAAAATTATGATTTATTTCTTAGAAAAATAAATCTAGACTTTTTCAATCAATACATGCAAAACACCTTACAGATTAATAATGGGAATAACCAATTTATGGAAATTGCTAATTATGCGGGTGTTGCCAAAACAGATTGGAGTTGGGGTGCTTTGTTATTTGATATGGATAATGACGGATACAAGGATATCTATGTTTGCAACGGAATTTACCATGATTTGACTAATCAAGATTTTGTTGATTTTTTCGCTAATGAGTTTATGCAGAAGATGGTGGTGACAGGAAAGAAGGAACAAATAAAAACGATTATAAACAAAATGCCAAGTACGGCCATTCCAAACTACGCGTTCAAAAACAACAAAAACTTAACCTTTACGAATGAAGCTAATGATTGGGGACTAGGGACGCCCAGTTTTTCAAATGGAGCCGCATACGGTGATTTGGATAATGATGGTGATTTAGATTTGATTGTCAACAATGTCAATATGGAAGCTTTTGTATTTCAAAATAATTCGGATAAAAACAAAGAGAATCATTTTATAAAAGTAAAACTAAAAGGGGAAGGTCAAAATAAATTTGCTGTGGGTAGTATTGTTGAGTTGTTTTCTGGCGATGAAGTTATCAGACAGGAATTAATCCCATCTAGAGGTTTTCAGTCTTCTATAGATTATGTGATGACATTTGGAATTGGAACTAAGAAAATTGATTCCATACAAGTAATTTGGCCAAACAGTAAATTTCAGACTATTAAAAAAATCACTAGTAATTCAACACTTAATTTAAATATTGCGGATGCCAAGTTAACTTATGTGCCAAAAAGCGATAAGCCAAAGCAGTTTTTTACGGAAAAACAAAATGTGCTTTTGGCAAGTAAAGAAAATGACTATATCGATTTTGACTATGAAGGGCTAATTTCAAAAGAATTATCACAAGAAGGACCAGCGTTAGCAGTTGCTGATATTAACGGGGATGGAAAGGAAGATGTTTTCATAGGTGGAGCCAAAGGTACTTCAGGAAAAATTTATTTAAATAAAGGGAATGATAATTTTTCAATTACAGACCAGACGGACTTAAATTCAGATACGAATTTTGAGGATACCGCGGCCAGTTTTTTTGATGCTGATAATGATGGAGATATTGATTTATTAGTGGGCTCTGGCGGTAATGAAAAATTGGATCAGGCTAATTATAAAAACCGCTTGTATTTAAATAATGGAAAAGGGATTTTTACAAAAAGTAAAAGCAACATTCCGACCACTAATAATAATGTTTCAGTAATAGCACCATATGATTTTGATAATGACGGTGATGTAGATGTTTTTATTGGTAGCAGAAGTGCGCCGGGCGTATATGGAATCAATCCAAAGCATATGTTATTAGAGAATGATGGAAAGGGAAACTTTACAAACAATATTGAAAAAGTGGCATTCAAACTAAATGATGTTGGAATGGTTACTGATGCAGTGTGGGAAGATATTGATAATGATTCAAAAAAAGATTTAATAGTGGTTGGCGATTGGATGGCGCCTAAAATATTTAAAAATACTGGCCGGAGATTGGCCGACTTCAAATCTAATCTAACGGAATATCCGGGGTTTTGGAATGCAGTTAGTTGCGTGGATTTAAACAATGATGGAAAAAAAGACTTGATTTTGGGTAATAAAGGAACAAATACTACCTACAAAGCTTCAACCACTAATCCATTAAAGTTATTCGTGAATGATTTTGATCGTAACGGGACTATTGAGCAAATTGCAACCCGTTCCATAAACGGTAGAGACATGCCCTTGAATTTAAAACAAGATGTGGCCAAACAAATTCCAATGATTAAAAAGAAGAACTTAAGTTATGCTGACTATTCTAAGAAGTCTTTTCAGGAATTATTTACGAAGGAGGTTGTTGATAATACCATAAAAAAAACGGCCATGATTCAAGAAAGTGTAATCGCGATCAATAAAGGTAATGGTCAATTTGAAATTAAAAAGCTGCCCAAGGAAGTTCAATTCTCCTCTGTAGATGCGATTTGTACAATAGATATCAATAAAGATGGAATCTTAGATATTATTTTGGGTGGAAATGAGTATGAATTTAGACCTCAGTTTGCAAGGTTGGATACTAATTATGGTAGCGTGCTACTTGGAAATAAAAACGGAACTTATTCATGGACTCCTTACTCTAAATCAGGTTTCTTCATAAAAGGGGAAGTAAAACATCTACGATCAATAAAAGACAAGAATAATTCAGTTTCAATAATTGCGGTTGTTAATGATAACACTCCTAAAATATTTAAAAGTAATGAATAATTTTTTTCGAATAGTAATCGTTTCGTTACTAGTTGTAAGTTGCTCCAAAAAGAAAGCTCATTTATTTGAAAAATTGGCGTCGAATAAAAGTAATATTACCTTCAACAATAAATTAGTTGAATCTAAAAACATCTCTATTCTAGACTATCTCTATTATTACAATGGAGGAGGAGTAGCATTAGGAGATATCAATAATGATGGTCTGGTTGATATTTATTTCACATCTAATCAGGGGAAAAACAAACTATACCTTAATAAAGGCGGAAATAAATTTGATGAGATATCAAGTAAGGCCGGAGTAGAAGGCCAAAGTGATTGGAATGCTGGGACAGTAATGGCAGATGTAAATGGGGATGGGTATTTAGATATCTATGTTTGTGCCGTTGTAGGAATTAATGGATTTGAAGGACATAATGAATTATTTATCAATAATAAGAACAATACTTTTACCGAAAGTGCTGCTGAATATGGATTAGATCTTGATAATTACAGTTCCTCGGCTGCTTTTTTTGATTATGATTTAGACGGTGATTTAGATATGTACTTGTTAAACCATGCGGTACACTCTGAACAATCTTTTGGTAATGTAGATGTCAGAAAAGATAGAAGCTATGAATGCGGTGATAAATTATTCCGAAATGATAATGGTAAATTTGTCGACGTAAGTAAGGAAGCAGGGATTTTTGGTGGTGCCAATGGATACGGGCTAGGATTAGCTGTTTCCGATTTTAATTTAGATGGATACCCAGATATTTATGTAGGCAATGACTTTCATGAAGATGATTATTATTACTTAAATAATGGAGACGGTACTTTTACTGAAAGCTTGAAAAAGTATTTTGGACATACCAGTAGGTTTTCTATGGGAGTTGATGTAGCTGATGTTAATCATGATGGGTTCCCTGATATTCTAACACTAGACATGCTTCCTGAAAATGAAAAGGTGCTGAAAACCTCATTGGGTGATGATAATGTGCAGATGCTTAAAATGAGAACCGAAAAATTGGGCTATCATTTTCAGTATACTAGAAACATGTTGCAGCTGAATAATGCAGGAAAAAACTTCACCGAAACGGCACTTCTTAATGGGGTTGCAGCTACTGATTGGAGTTGGAGTGCATTATTTGCAGATTACGATCAAGATGGCGAGCAAGATCTTTTTGTGGGTAATGGAATTCCAAAACGGCCTAATGATTTGGACTACGTGAAATATTATTCTAATGATCAGATAAAAAGCAAAATAGCAACTACAAAGTTATTGGATAAAGAGGCTTTAAAGAAAATGCCAAAAGGAAATGTAACGAATTACTTTTTTAAAGGTTCTTCTAATTTGGAGTTCAAAAACAAGTCTAAAGATTGGATAGAGAACGATTCCATAATTTCAAATGGGAGTGGTTATGCAGATATTGATAATGACGGCGATCTGGACGTTATTACCAATAATTTAAATAGTATCGCGACATTATATATTAATGGAACGGACACTACTTCTAATTATTTAAAAATAAAACTACAATTTGAAGGGAAAAACACCTTCGGAATAGGGGCTAAAGTAATTTCATATGCTAGAGGCAAAAAGCAATTTAAAGAACTGCAAACCACAAGAGGATTTCAATCTTCATCTGAGCCGATTGTTCATTTTGGCTACGGAAAAGTAAGGACAATTGATTCTTTGGTGGTAGTATGGCCAGACAAAACTTATCAAACAATCAAAAACGTAAAAACAAATCAGTCATTGATTGTTAAGGCTTCGAGAAAGAGAAAGTCTTTTGATTATAGAAAACTGCATCCATCGGCTGCTGCTTTGTTTAAAAAGGTGGAGGGTAATCTAGGAATTGATTTTACACATCAGGAAAATGATTATATCGATTTTTTAGCTCAGAAATTAATTCCTTATCAACGTTCTGATCGCGGACCCGCAAGTACTATAGGTGACCTAAACGGGGATGGTAAAGAAGATGTTTTCTTTGGCGGATCCAAAAATAAGAAAGCAGTTATTTACCTACAAACTCCTAAGGGCTTTTCAAGGAAATCTTTTGCTGAAGTAGAAAGAGATTCTATTTATGAAGATGCTTCTGCTGTAATTGGCGACTTTAATAATGATAAAGTAAACGATTTGTTTGTGGCTTCAGGGGGAGGTGAAAATGCGTCTAATTTACAAGACCGCTTGTACGTTTCCATGAACAAGCAATTAGCTAAATCAACTTTGATGGAGTTGTCTCAGAATGCTTCATTTGTGAAAACAATTGATTACGACAACGATGGTGATTTGGATATTTTTATAGGTAATAATTCTATAAACAATAGATTTGGAAGTATGCCAGATTGTTATTTGTTGAATAATAACAAAGGGGTGTTTGCAAAAGTAGAAAACAAAACGTTTTCCAAGATAGGTATGGCTACTGATGCTGTGTTTACCGACTTCAATAAAGATGGGAAAATAGATTTAATAGTTATAGGCGAGTGGATGAAACCTACTTTTTTCGCGAATAACAACGGTAAATTTGTAGATGTAACCAAGACGGTTTTTCCGGAAAAAAGCAATGGATTATGGCAGGCGATTATTCCTTTTGACATCGACAATGATGGGGATCTGGATTATGTGGTAGGGAACTGGGGTTTGAATTCTAAATTTAAAGCTTCTCAAGAGTTCCCTATGAAAATGTATTACGATGATTTTGATACCAACGGGTCCTTCGAAACAATAGTGGCCACAGAAAAAGCGGGAAGTTATTATACAACATTGGGTATGGATGATCTTGCGGAACAGTTCAGTGGCATGATCAAAAAGAAATTCCATTCCTATAAGGTATTCGCGGGCAAAACCGTGGAAGAAGTCTTTAGCCCCCAAATGCTTTCAAAAGCAAAGTTATTTGAAGTCCACAATTTAAAATCAGGCTATCTGAAAAACCAAAACGGAAAATTCACTTTTGTTCCATTTTCCAATGACTTACAAGTGGCTCCAATAAACTGTTTTGTTAAATCTAATTTTGATTCCGACAAAAAGGAATCGGTTTTTGCGGCAGGAAATTATTTTGGGGTATCTCCTTATCACAGTCGATTTGATGGATTTTCGGGAGCTTTGATAAAAAGTGAAAAGACGATAACTTTAGGAAGTCAAATAGGGATTGATTTGTCTGGGAAAGCAGTAAGACACTTGGACATTATTAATTTTAATGGAAGGAAATACCTCTTAGTTAGCATAAATAATGCTAAGGTTGAGGTATATGAGATGCCAATGTCTAATTTATAAAATGAGGGTAGATTTTACCTCAAATTAAACACAAAATAAAATGAAAACTAATTTTTTAATCATTGCATCAGTTTGCCTTCTTTTCATATCGTGTAAAAAAGACAAATCGATTGTAGTAAGCCCAGATGAATATCACGCAGCAGTAGAGAATGTGACGCAGATTATGATTCACGATATATTTTCGCCGCCAGTGGCAAGTAGAATATTTGTTTATCCAAATATTGCGGCTTATGAAATAATAGCGCAAAATAGTAAGACATATAAGAGTCTTGAAAATCAATTGGATGGTCTAGGGTCAGTTCCAAAGTTAGACCCAAAAGCAGGGGTTAATATTGAAGTTGCTGCATTGATAGCCCATATGGATGTAAGTAAACAACTTGTTTTTTCAGAAGAATTAGTGGAAAAGTTCCGAGACAGTCTTTACCAAAAATGGAGTGAAACTAATGAGAAAGAATTTCAAGTTTCTAAAGAATATGGACTTTTAGTAGCTGTCTATATAAAGAAATGGATGGATAAGGACAATTATAAGCAAACTCGTACGATGTCGAAGTTTTCTGTTTATGCAGACCAGCCCGGAAGATGGCAGCCAACACCACCGTCTTACATGGATGGAATCGAGCCTCATTGGGGTGAAATAAGAACACTAGTTTTGGACTCTGCCTCTCAATTTAAGCCAGTCCCTGCATTTGCTTTTTCACTTGATAAAAAATCTCCCTTTTTCAAAGAAGTTCAGGAGGTGTATGATATCAGTTTAAAAATGAAAAAAAAGGGAGATGGATGTGACGAGGTTAAAATGGCCCAGTTTTGGGACTGTAATCCATATGTTTCAGTTAACCAAGGTCATATGATGTTTGCTAAAAAGAAAATTACTCCAGGAGCACATTGGATGGGAATTGTGAAAATTGCATGTAAAAAATCTAATGCCAATTTTGAGAAAATGGTGTATGCCTATACTGAGACGTCAATAGGCATGTTTGAAGCTTTTATCAGTTGTTGGGATGAAAAATACAGAAGTAATGTGATTCGTCCAGAAACTGTAATCAATCAGCATATTGATGAAAACTGGAAACCGGCATTACAAACCCCACCATTTCCCGAATACACAAGTGGGCATTCTGTAGTTTCTACCGTATCATCGAATATCCTGACTTCTATTTTTGGAGACAATTTTGCTTTTGTAGATGATTCGGAGCTTCAATTTGGTTTGCCAAACAGATCTTTTAAATCGTTTAATGAAGCTTCAAAGGAGGCGGCGATGAGTCGGTTTTATGGGGGAATACACTACAGGGCAGCAATCGAAAATGGGATTGTACAAGGTAAAGAAATAGGAGATTTTGTAGTTAATAAACTAAAGATGATTAAGTAAATGAAAACAAAGAAAATTATAATTGCAGCTGTTGCTTTCATCTTATCACTTTTCTTGGTCTGGTATCTTTTTGTAAAAGAAAGTGACTACCGTATTTCATTCAAAGTAAAAACTGCCACAGGAACGGTTTTTCAGGGAATTAATGAATGGTCTGCAGCGCGTTTAACTAGCAACGATGAACAATATATCATTCTTGAAAAGGAGAATTTCAGCTTTATTAAGCAGGAAATGAAGAAGGACAAAATTACATTGGAGTATACTTGGGATATTAATTCTATAAATGACTCTGTTACTAACGTAAGCGTTGGGGTTAAAGAATTGAATAATAGTATTTATAATAGGCTGACGGCTCCTTTTTTTAGCACTAGTTTTAAAGAGGTGCAAATAAAGAAGATTACTGATTTTAGAGACGGTTTAAATAAACATGCTAAAACTTTTAAAGTTACGATCGATGGTGAGGCTACATCCGAGGAAACCTTTGTGGCTTATATTAATTTAAAAAGTGTTTTGCAAGAAAAAGCTCAAACGATGATAAGGAACGATGCTGTCATTACTGGGTTCTTACAGCAAAATAACATTAAGATTGTAGGCAAACCTTATGTAGAAGTCCTAAATTGGAATCTGGACAATGAAACACTTGATTTTAACTATTGTTTTCCTATCAATAAGAACCTGAAATTGATAGATAACGGAGTTGTAAAATTCAAAACGATACCAGCTGCCAAGGGATTACAAGCAACATATTTTGGGAACTTCAGAACTTCTGACAGAGCTTGGTTTGCTTTGTTGAATTATGCGAAAAGACATGACATTAAATTAACTAACAAACCACTCGAACATTTTCTGGCAAACCCTTTTAACGGTGGTGATGAGCTTACTTGGGAAACTAAAATAATCATGCCTTTCGAGTGATTGCGTAATTGATAAATTAGGATTCTTTTCATAATCCGAAAACGTTTTCGGTACTTCCGAAAACGTTTTTGTTTTCATTACTTAATTAATTGGCGATTTTACAATTATATTTAAAATCTATATTTAAAATCGATGAAATTAAAATTAAGTTTTTGGCAAATTATCAACATGAATGTTGGCTTTTTTGGAATTCAGTATAGTTTTGGTTTACAACAAAGTGCAGTTAACCCGATTTATGATTTTCTTGGCGCTAGTCCTGATCAGCTGCCCATACTCAACCTTGCAGGCCCATTAACTGGATTATTGATTCAGCCCATTATTGGTGCAATGAGTGATAAAACTTGGTTGCCAAAATTTGGCGGTCGACGAAAACCGTATTTTTTTATTGGAGCAATTCTATGTAGTATCGCTCTATTTCTTTTCCCTTTCAGTAGTTCGTTATGGATGGCAGCAGGCTTGCTTTGGGTACTAGATGCGGGAAACAATACTGCTATGGAACCTTATAGAGCATTTATTGCAGACACACTGGAACCTGCTCAACAGCCTACAGGATTTCAAGCTCAAAGTTTCTTCACGGGGTTTGGGCAAACCTTAGCTAATGTTTCGCTATTTCTTTTTCCGTTAGTTTTTGTTGGTACAACTGGGAGATTACCAACTTGGGTTTTTGCCTCCTTTTTCCTAGGTGCTGTTTGTTCCATTGGATCAGTTTGGTGGAGTTCACATACTACCAAAGAAATTCCGCCCACTGAAGAAGAATTAAGAAAAATAAAAGAAGAGCCTTTAGGACTTTTTACGCCATTTACGGATATATTCTCTGCAATTAAAGACATGCCAAAAGTGATGTGGCAACTGGCACTGGTTTATTTGTTTCAATGGTATGCCTTGTTTTGTTACTGGCAAAATTCATCAAAAAGTATTGCACTGTCGGTTTGGAATACAACTCCCCAAAAAGACATGAAATTATATGGGGAAGCTGTAAGTTGGACCGGTTTAGTCAACGGATGGTATAATATAGTAACTTTTTTATGTGCTTTTGGATTGGTTTATTTTGCGAGGAAATATTCGCCAAAGATGGTGCACTTCACTTGTTTAATCTTAGCAGCAGTCGGTTTTTTAATCTTTCCACATATTGAAAATAAATACTTGTTATTTCCCGCTATAACAGGTTTTGGAATTGGATGGGCAAGTATGATGGGAATTCCCTATTTGATGGTTATACACAACATTCCGAAAGAACGGTATGGTGTTTATATGGGAATCATTAATATGATGATCGTGATCCCTATGTTTATTCAAACCATCACGTTTGGATACATACTTAAAAACTTTTTAAACAATGACCCTCGACTAGCGATTAGTTTTGCGGGGGTTTTATTGCTTATTAGCGCAGGCTGTACATTACTTATTAAAACCAAAAAAGAAGAAGTCAGTGAATGATTTAAATTATAAGAAGGCGATTGAATTACTGCAAAAGGCATCTTCTTCTGAAGGTTTTTTGGCTAGTGCTCAAGATGTTTCAAATTACAAAAGGGTTTGGGCTCGTGATGGCGTAATCTGCGGATTGGCGGCTTTAGCGTCTGGTGATGAAGTGTTGATTGAGACCTTCTACAAGACGCTGGTCACATTAGCAGTTAATCAACATCATAACGGAACTATTCCGTCCAATGTTATGAATGACGGAGATGTTGTTGAGGTTAGTTATGGAGGATTGGCAGGCAGAGTAGATTCCGTTACTTGGTTTATTATAGGGATTTGTCAATATGCTTTTTATAAAAGGGACCCCAGTGTCGTAAAAAAATATGAAGAGAATATTCAGAAATGTCTACAGCTGTTGGAAGCTTGGGAATTTAACAATAAAGGTCTTTTGTATGTACCACTATCAGGAAACTGGGCTGATGAGTACATTACAGATGGTTATGTTTTATATGATCAATTACTCCGAGTTTGGGCATTAAAAAGTTACAATTATTTTGCGGATGACGTGACTATCTCAAGTAAAATTGATAAAATTATCGAGCAAATTGAAATTAATTTCACCCCGAATTCTGCAGCTGAGAAATACCATGAAAGAGCATATAATGAAATATATATTAAAGATTTTATGCCTTGCTCTTTTTCACCAGCAGGCTATAAAATACAGTTTGATGCTTTTGCCAATTCATTGGCTTTGTATTTGAACATTGGTTCTGAAGAATTTCAAAAAAGCATTTTAGAATATTCAATTGCACTTAAAAGGGAAATGCCATTGCATCTATTACCCGCATTTTGGCCACCAATAGAAGAAATAGACATCGACTGGAACTTGCTTAAAAACAATTGCAAATACGAATTCCGTAACTATCCTAATGAATTTCATAACGGAGGCAGTTGGTCTATGGTCAACGGTTTTTATGGATTGGCGTTGTTGTCTAAAGAAAAAAAACAAGAAGCATCAGAAGTTTTGGAAGCAATAAATGCTGCAAACGCAGTAGAGAATTATAGTTTCTATGAAAACTTCAACAGCCAAACGAAGCAACCAAATGGGGTCGCTTTTTGCACTTGGAGCGCGGCAGCTGCGATAATGTTGCGTCAAAGTATTAATAGTAACTTTAAATTTTTAGTATAAAGTGGAAAAAACAATAGATATTATTTGCGTAGGAGAAGTGCTAATTGATTTTATAGGGCACGAAGTAAACACTTCGATAACCAGAACAAAAGATTACCACCGTTTTCTGGGCGGATCGCCCACAAATGTTGCCGTAAATGCTGCAAGATTAGGATTGAAATCGGTATTGGTTGCTACTTGTGGGCAGGACGGTTTAGGAGACTACATAGTGCGAAAATTGAATGCTAACGATGTCATAACATCTTATGTGCGGAAATCAGAAAATGAACCCACTTCTATAATATTAGTCTCGAAATCAACAAGTACACCAGATTTTATAGCCTACAGAGAAGCGGATTGTCAAATTGATCAAAGTCAAATTCCGCAAGAGTTGCTAGAGAATGCTAAATTTTTTCATACCACTTGTTTTGCCTTGAGCAAAAATCCGGCAAGAAGCGTTATATTGACAAACGCTAAAAAAGCCAAAGCGTTAGGATTACAAACAAGTATAGACATTAATTTTTCTGAAAGGATTTGGCCCGATCGAGAAGAGGCTAAATTGGTGTTAAAAGAATATTTATCAACGGATCCATT
>JBLIHD010000011.1:0-13738 GCA_047636335.1 Flavobacterium sp. | reverse complement strand
CGTGTGCATTGACCATGATTTTATAATCAGCTGCTTTTTCAATTGCGTATTGATAGTGATTGACAGTCCATTGGCTATAATGGTTTTCACCTTTAGGTAAAATATCACCTACATAACCGCTTTTTACCGCATCATATCCGTTGTCTTTCATAAACTGATACGCTTTGTCCATATGACGTTCATAGTTACGTACGGAACCTGAAGTCTCGTGGTGCATAATCATTTTCACTCCTTTTGACTTGGCGTATTCATGAATTGCTTTGACATCAAAATCAGGATAAGGTGTTACAAAGTCAAACACATAATCTTTAGCATGACCAAACCAATCTTCCCAACCTTCGTTCCAGCCTTCGACCAAAACACCGTCAAAACCGTTTGCAGCTGCAAAATCGATGTATTTTTTCACATTGGCATTGTTTGCGCCATGAGTTCCGTTCGGTTTTGCTTTTGAGTAATCAGTAATCCCCAATTGTATTGATGGTAATTCGTTGGTATATGACCAGGAACTTTTTCCGGTAATCATTTCCCACCAAACGCCAATATATTTAACGGGTTTGATCCATGAAGTATCTTCAATTTTAGAAGGTTCATTCAAATTCAGTGTCAGTTTAGAAGCCAGGATATCGCGGGCATCATCGCTTACTATAATCGTACGCCATGGGGAATGTTGCGGAGCCTGCATATTTCCTTTGTCGCCATTTGCATTGGGTGTCAACCAGGATTCAAATACCATGTTTTTGTCATCCAGATTCAAGTGCATTGTGGAATAATTGATCAGTGCCGCTTCGTGCAGATTGATATACAGACCGTCATTGGTTTTCATCATCAAAGAAGTCTGAACCCCTGTTGGAGAAAAAGAAGTCTGTGAAACATTGTCCGTTTTGGCTTTTTCTGTTAACCCCCTGATTTCGGATAATTTTGAGGTTGTATAGTCATATTCTTGTGTATCATAATCCCCGGGAATCCAAAACGCAGTATGATCTCCTGTCATAGCAAACTGGGTTCTTTCTTCTTTGATTATAAAGTAAGTTAAATTTTTTTGTGAAGGGAATTCATAACGAAAACCAAGCCCATCATCGAACAGACGGAAACGAATCACGATTTGTCTGTCTGTTTCTTTCTGGGTTAGAGTAACCGCCAATTCGTTATAATGATTGCGAATTTGATCTTGTTCACCCCAAACTGGTGTCCAAGTTTCATCAAAAGGGCTTGTTTGGGTATCTGTGATTGTGAAATTATTCAACAATGAATTTTTGTCAAATAGTAATTTTTGTTCAGCTGCACTTGTACTAAAGGTCAAATCATACAACATCGTTTTTTTGTCGCTTTTTAGTTCAAGACCCAGTTTGCTAGGTTTTATAACCACTTTGTCTTTGTAGTTCAAAGTGTAACTTGGAGTACCATCACTTAACAATGAAAACTCCATTTGAAGTTTTTCGTTTGGTGATTTTAATTGTTGTGCAGTAGCATAATTAAACAATGCTAGCCACAATAAAGAGGTGATAATAAAATGCTTCATTTTTAAAATAGAATTTAATAATTAATTTCAGTGTTGATAATAGAATGTGGTGATTGTGATTATCGCATATTTTACTTTTTGCGAAATCGATTTTTGTTCAGATTATAGAAGTCTAATGCGAAGTTAGAATTTCGTGCAGGTAAATATAAAACCTTTATTTGCTGCAAATTTTCGCGACTATAAAAAAGTAGATTTAAATATAGTGATAAATATTTAAATCTTTGTAATACAGTGATTTGAATTTTTTTTTAATAAAAAAAAAGTGGTGGTTATTTTGAGGAAAAAGTGTCGATTATTGGGGGGTTAGTCCAAAATCAATTCATTTTAGGTCCTTTCCTATCTCCATCACATTTGATTCAAAGGCATCACGTGGACCTACGGCTTTGTTCTTGATCTGGGATCTGTAATTGTAGATTGTGGATACAGAATAACGAAGGAAGACTGATATTTTAGCACTATCCTTTATACCTAGACGAATCAGTGCAAAGATGCGTAGTTCTGTATTGAGCAATTCTCCTTCTTTTATTTGGATAGTATCTTCATCGACTAATAGGTCTGCAAATTCCTGTATGAAGTTTGGAAAGAGTTGTAAAAAGGTCTTGTCAAAGTTAGTGTAGAACTCTTTCAGCTCGTTTTCAATAAATTCTTTAGACTTGACGGCAGTTACCAAATCATTCATTTTCCCCGTGGTCGCCATTAGGTTTAATTTACGACGGTACACCTCTAGCTTTCCTATGTAATCTGAGCATTGATCCATATAGCGACCAATGTATATTTCTTTTAATAGGTTGGTTTCTGTCAGGATAAAATTTGTTTCGTTTAACTTTTCATTAAAAACATACTGTTCTTTATTCAATTCAGAAAGCTGAATATTGGCTAAATCGATATCTTGTTTTGCTTTGTTCAGTTTCTTCATTTGTTTAAACAGTAGAAATAAAATCACTAATAAAACAAGAGAAAGCACACTGGCGCTGGCAAGAAAGATAACTAATTGAAATCTGTTGGTTTCATTTTGATGTTGATAAGCTTCGCTGATGATGGGCATCATCTTTGATATTTCATAAGTTCTTAAACGTGCATTACAAAAAAGCGCATCCTCGAGCGATCGTTTCATGTACTTATACGCCCTGTCAATATCGCCCTCTTCATACATCATAAAGGCTAAAGAACGTAGTGAAATGTATTCTTTCTTGGCTAATTTCAAATCGGATAGGGCAGAAATTATCAGCCATTTTTTTTCTTGATTAGCATCTTTTTTTTGGTGATACGCTTGCGAAATAATATAGGCAATAACGGCTCGATCTGGACTGCTATCAGTGATAGTCGGGAAATAGTTGAGTAAAATAGCGAGGGTCTCATTATATTTTCCAGTATCTATATACTTACTGGACATTGCCATTATGTAAGGTCTAGACTTTATAGGATAAAAGTTTAGTGAGGAATCGCGATACTTCTTTGTTAACCTTACATACTTTTCTTTTTCTTGTGTCGAAGCGGCGTAATCAGACATATAACCGTATACTGCACTATTCACTGTAAAGTAGTAAGCCTTTAAGTAAGGTGATGTGTTGATATTGATTTTATTCAATAGGTCTGTAGCTTCTTTATACATTCCTAATGTGCCCATTATTGAAGACAGATCTAATCGAGATTCAGTTATTTTTCTGGGATTAGCTAGTTTTTCTGCTATTTGAAAATTCTTCCTTGCGTAAACCAGTGCGGAGTCTGACTGATAGAGTTTGTATTCGTCGTACAGTTTCCCGTAAACTTCCTGCTTCCGTATATTGTTGGCATTTTGTTTTAGACTTTCTTTAAGTTTATTTATTTCACTCTCTTTGCGACTGGAATACAGTTGGTAATTAGCGACAGTATTATCCAACTCCTTCAATAAGCTGTCAAAATTATTCTGCGCCAAAAGAAGAATGGGAAATAATAGTACGATAATTAATGTCAGAAATCGGGTCATTCAAATTGGGTTATATTTCGGTAAAAATAGAAATTAACTCTGTAATGCAGGAGTCAAAATTAAAATCTATTAATTAAGTTAAGATAGTTAATTTATTATTCTTGTGTAAAGAGTATCAATTTTCGCGGCTATTGTTTTTTAGGATGGGATTAATTTTATAAGTCGCCCACAAATGATTAAATTTGTGTCTTATTCAAAGTTATGTTAGAAAAAGAAACAATAAATTTCGAAAAAACGGCCATAGTCGGTATTGTAACCCAAAACCAAAGCGAAGAGAAATTAAAAGAATATCTAGACGAGCTGGAGTTTTTGACTTACACGGCAGGCGGAGAAGTGGTGAAACGTTTTTCACAAAAAATGGAACGTCCTAACCCCAAAACTTTTGTTGGAACCGGGAAAATAGAAGAGATTCATCAATTTGTAAAAGAAAATGATATTTCTACCTTGGTATTTGATGATGAGTTATCCCCTTCACAGCAAAAAAATATCTCAAAAATAATTACTGAATGTAAAATTCTGGACAGGACACATCTTATCCTTGATATTTTCGCGCAACGTGCCGAAACTTCCTATGCAAGAACACAGGTAGAACTGGCCCAGTGCCAATATTTACTGCCTCGACTTTCTGGAATGTGGACTCACCTCGAGCGTCAAAAAGGGGGAATTGGTATGCGTGGACCTGGGGAAACGGAGATTGAAACAGACAGACGTATTGTTCGCGACAGGATATCCTTGTTAAAGGATAAAATTAAAGCTATTGACAAGCAAATGGGGACACAGCGAGGAAATCGTGGTGCCATGGTTCGTGTTGCCCTGGTAGGTTATACCAATGTTGGTAAATCGACATTGATGAATGCCATTGGGAAAAGTGATGTTTTTGTCGAAAACAAACTTTTTGCGACTTTGGACACCACCGTTAGAAAAGTGGTGATAAAAAACCTGCCTTTTCTACTTTCTGACACCGTAGGTTTTATTAGGAAACTGCCAACACAACTGGTGGATTCTTTCAAGAGTACACTCGATGAGGTTCGTGAAGCTGATTTGTTGCTGCACGTGGTTGATATTTCGCATCCTGAATTTGAGGATCATATCGCATCTGTAAACCAGACGTTACTGGACATCAAAGCCAATGACAAACCGGTAATTATGGTTTTCAATAAAATTGACGCTTATACCCCTTTGACTATTGATGAGGACGATCTAATGACCGAAAAAACGCCAAGACACTTTACACTTGGAGAGTGGAAATCCACTTGGATGAGTAGGGTTGGAGAACAAAACGCCTTGTTTATTTCGGCAACTAACAAGGAGAATTTCGAAGAGTTCAGGGAGCGCGTATATGAAGCGGTAAGACACATTCACGTGACCCGTTTTCCTTACAACAAGTTTCTATACCCAGATTATAAAGACGCTGTGGAGAAAGAAGGCAAAGAGGAGGAGGAGACCGAATAATTTCACCTAAAATAGATACGACATTAATCCCTTTTGAATTTTCATCAGGGATTTTTTTTGGGTAAGCGGCAGCTCTCAGTCTCTGTCGGCAGGGTCGGGCCCTGTGCTAGATCTTTTGTATAGTTCCGATGCTTCATAATTGGGAGTACCCAAAAAGATGCCGATGCCATCCTACGTGCGAGTCTTGCGGATATAATCGACAATTCATTTTTTTAGACTATTTGCACGAAAAAAGGAATATATTTGGAGATGTACGTGATGTGCACATTCCCGTATACAAGTCAGTTTTCATTATAATGGGCTAATAGTAATTCAATATTTGGAGTACGCATCTAATTTTTTTTAAAAAAAAGTGAAGAAATGAGCATTAAACAACCCATTGAACCAACGAAGAGAATTGAAATTATAGATATCTTGCGAGGGTTTGCATTACTCGGAATTATTTTTATGAATATGAGCTTTTTTAGCGGATATGCTTATATGCCCTTTGAAGATCTTAAACATATAACGAACTTTCCGTTAGATGAAAAATTACATACTTTTTTAGAAATTATAGTCACGGGTAAGTTTTACACTATCTTTTCAATTTTATTTGCAGTTGGTTTTTATATTCAATTGAACAAAAATAATGAGGATTCCGTCAATTTTTTAAAAACGTATCGTAGGCGATTATTTATTCTGCTGTTGATAGGACTCATTCACGGTTTATTCTGGTCTGGGGACATACTGTTCACCTATGCTATCTATGGTTTTATTATTATTTTATTCCGTAATGTCAAGCCAAAAAACCTTTTTCGCTGGTCGTTCTTTTTTATATTTATACAGGTAGCAATCGATTTTGCTCTTTTGCCTTTTACTGAGGTGTTACTTGCAATTAATCCCGCAAACACTAGCGCTTTACCCATTGCCCACCTTTCCTATCCGGACATGACAAACGGGGAGCTAATCTATACTTATCAAGAAGGTTCCGTTCTTGATATAGTCAAGCTGAACGTTCATAATACTATTTGGAAATGGATGAGCTATATCCCATCAGGACAGTATTTTAAATTTCTTGGAATATTTCTTCTAGGATACTACTTAGCTTCTATTGAATTCTTTACCAAAAAACCAAAATCAACCCTATTAATGGTAGGGATTTTAATCATTGGTCTAGTCATAACAATTTCCGCCAACCTGCTAGGAGGAGTTTCGTACGGAGTCCCTACCCCTAATGATATTCTTTATAAGGTCCTATTTATAGTTGGGCAATTGTTGATGGGTATTGCCTATATCATGGCAATAATAAAAATCGCCCAGTTCTCGACGGGTATAAAAGTATTGAAGTATTTAATTCCCGTTGGGAGAATGGCCTTGAGTAATTATATACTACAGACGGTCTTCATGGTTTTAATATTTTACAGTTTTGGATTTGGTCTGTTTGGTAAAATTGGTCTAATGACAACAATGGGTATCGCAATTCTTATCGTAATAGCGCAGCTTGTTCTGAGTAATCTATGGTTGAAACATTTCAGGTTTGGTCCTCTTGAATGGCTTTGGCGCAGCCTTACTTATAAGAAATGGATTAAGATCCGATACCAAGATGAATAGACAGGTTAAAAAATTAAGTCAACGAAAGCTAGTATTTTGTATAAAAAAAGGCAGGGGAAGTCCCTAAATGTAGGATGGTAGCTGATCAAACTTCAGTACAGTTTGTCAAGGAACAACCGCACTATAGTTGTCGATTGCATTGAGGATCTACTTTTTTTTCTGAAATTAAATCAATGCGTTTGTAACGCGGCTTAACAAAAAGGCACAGCTTGATGAAATTACTGCATCAGTTCCGCCAAGAAAAACCAGAATTATATGTCCCTCTGGTGCTCGGCTGCGACGAGTTCCTGCGGATTGCCTTTTTCGAAAAGACAAAAATAAAGGCCAATTCTGTGTATTGGCTAATTGCTGAATTGCAAGTATATTGCTTCCAAAATGTTACAATTCATACTGTGGAGTTATCTCTCTCCTATTGCTGCCTACGTTGCTGTTCAGCACAGATAAATTTAATTTAACATTGTTGTTATTCCACATTTTAAATGAACCTCTGATTATTATAGAAAAAGGGTTAAAAAAATTATTTAAATAGATAGTATTAAGTAATTTTAATAATAAAACAGTCACATGGCATAATTTAAATGAACCACGACAAATTTATAAGGTTCTACCTGACATATTGCCAGTTCTGACTGTGTATTCATCCGTCCAAGCGTCCCGCCATCGATTACACCCAGCAGCGTAGCCACTTTAAAGATGGTTGTCAATGGGTAATTTAATCGTTTTTATGGAGATATTCAATAGTGATAAAGACAACATATTTTTATTCACAACTTAATTTCTGTTAATAAACTTTAATTAATAAGCAACAACTTCGGGGCAAGCCCACGAGGTATGCGTCTGAAAATATATTTTGATTGCGAGGCAAGCTTCGGGGAATTAAAACCTCAATAAGGTATTAAAAGGCGAGCCGTGATTTTAAAATTTGTTGAAATAACATTTTAGCAAAGCTCGTTTTGTTTTAAATATTGAACTTATCACAAACATAGTAAAAGGGCTTTCCTTCAAATTTCAATAGAAATATGTTGAAGGAGAAAGCCCTTGTGAGGTTTATGGTATCAAAAACTTAAATTACGCCTAAAAACGGGAAGGTTCTATAAAGCCATCTACTATAAAAATCATTCCATTTTTAGATTTGATATCTGCTTGAATGACTTTTGCTCCTCCAAAAGACAAATAATAATCATCCTTATAAATATTAATCCTGGTGTTATTTCCATTACTGATGATATCAGCATGCTTAAACTCATAACTAGTATATTTTTTTGATAAAAAATGGTCATTCATAAATAGTACTAGTTCTGTCTTGTTCTTTGGATTGGTCAATTCCACAAACCGTTTTATGGACATTTTGGAAAAAGCTTCATTCGTAGGTACTAATAGTGTATGGGGCTCTGTGGTAAGCGCCAAAGAAACACTGAGCCCAGAAAGCGTTAGCAAGTTTGCAAAGGTCGAGAGATCTTTGTCCATATTTATTAACTCGATTGTTTTATACTCGCTGGTGTTGTCTACTCCGCTAAGGATAGGTCCATCCACCTGAGCAAAAACGCTTGAACTGAGCAAAAACGTTGTCACGATAGTGATGATTTTAAAGAAATTAGTTTTCATAATATTGATTTTAGTATGAATTATTTGTTTTTGTATTTCTATTTAAAGAATCTATTACTTCGAAAGAAGAAGTCTGTTGGATTAGCGATTTTTGGGGTATTTAGCAAACATATCATCCACAAATTTTGCAATAGCTTTAGATTCATTTTGGCTTTTATAAATACTGTTGGAGGCCGTGCCTTTCCAAACAATATTTTTTGTCTCGCTATCCACTAAACTCAACCTCAAAGTGCCATCCTTATAAGTATTAACATCCGTATCATAACCAATCACTCGATTATAGTTAGAATAGCCGTTATAATAATAATTTTGATAATATGGACTCACACCGTATGAACGTCCATAATAATTGGGGTAAGTTGCATAGACAGGTTCTTTTGTTACGTTTGTGTCCAAATCTGTTGAGGTGCTCAATAGTACTAATAAATCTGGATTAGTTCGATCTAACGTGTATCCTAATTTCTGCATATTGGTATTAACACTTTCAATAACAGTCGTTCCGATGTTTTTGTTGCCGTATCCCTTATCCAAATCGTCAAAATTGCTATTTGGTAAATATGCAAACGTTTTGTAAATACTTAAATCATTACTGGTAGTTTTAGTCGTATTTACTGCAGGCCCGCAAGCAATTAGGCTTAAGGTGATAACTGAAAAAAATAAGTTTCTTAAATCCATGATGATGTTTTTTGCTATTAATTATTTCGAAGTTAATCATTTGTTAATCAATAAGTTGGATAATATTAAATAATTTTACACAGTTAACATAACTTTATAATCATTGGATAATTTAACCCGTTTTGATCATCAAGTTTTGTTTTTTATGCCTAGTTTGAAGCAGATGTGAAAAATAACTTTGTACTGTTTGTCTATATTCCGAAAATTGAGCGGTTACCAATTTGCAGCCACCTGAAAGTGGCGAAACGTTGTGTTGCATTTACAAACTCAGCCTACAATTTTTATTCTGTCTTTTAAGGATGAAAATTCTATTTTCAAAGCTGAGGAAAAAAATGCGTAACGTGAGATTCATCTTGACTCGGATATTTCAAACTAAAAGTCTTAAATTATTCTTACCGAGTTGTATTTTAACTCAAATATGATTATCTTAGTTATGTTTCTAAATGATATAGTAAAATGTTGTCTAATATCCTTTATCAGCGCTCTTTTCGAAATACTGAGCAACCAGAAATACTCGGCTTTTTCCGAAAATCTTCACGACTGCTTTTTTGGTTGGTGATTAGTCTATCATGGCTGCCGTCAAACGGTTTTGCTCAGGTAGAATGCCCTTCCATTAATGTAAAAATCCAGAATATAGGTAACAATCGTGGCGTTATCGCCTGTGCGATTTTTGAATCCGAGGAAGGTTTTCCTAGTAAATTTGTAAAATTCGCATCCAAGACCATGTTAACGCAAATAAGAGGAAAAGATGCGATTTTTGAATTTTCAGATATCAAACCGGGAAAATATGCTGTTGCCGTGATCCATGATGAAAACCGCAACGGCGAACTTGACGCTAATCTGTTTGGTATACCAACAGAAGGTTATGGTTTTTCCAGTGGTGCACAGGTCACAATGAGTGCTCCTTCATTTTCTGATGCTGTATTTTCATATGATGGAGGACATCTACAAATGTCTATATCTCTTAATTATTAAATTTTAAAATTCAGCTTCTTTTTGTCCAAAACGAAGTACTTATTAACCTCACTGCGTTAAATGCGTTTTAACGTATTTAAGAAAAATGAAGTTAGTCAGAAACGCTCCTTCTGGTGCTCGTCTGCGACGAGTACCTACTTTAATTGGAATACAAAATATAGCGTTTGCAACGCGTTTAACGTCCTACATAGTAGCGAATTAAAAGTGTTTTTCTGTTTTTATATATTATGGTGTTCTTAAATATAATATATTAGAATAAAAAGCAATGTCTGAGAAATACAAAGTTATCGATAGTACAGTGCCA
This sequence comes from Flavobacterium sp., assembly GCA_047636335.1. Classification (GTDB taxonomy): domain Bacteria; phylum Bacteroidota; class Bacteroidia; order Flavobacteriales; family Flavobacteriaceae; genus Flavobacterium. Next base: position 3,652 of record JBLIHD010000011.1, on the reverse strand, counting down.
ATTTTTATTACGATAACAATTGTAGATCGGGTTGATTTACTTATACGACCTATCTATTGTAATAAATTAGACGAATCCTTAAATTATTGTATCAAGGAAAAAGGTTTGAGCGCACACGCGTATGTATAAATTACTAGGTACAGCCATTTAATCGGAACTGCATTTGATGGTGAATTGCAAAATGTCATTCGGGACTTAAAAAAAGTCACATTAAAAACATTAATTGAAGCTATTAAAGAATTTCCGCAGACCAGATGCGAATGGTTAGCGGAAATTTAGTTTTGAAGCTCAAAAATTAGGAAGGGCTACAAATTATAAATTATGGAAACGTTGTTTTCATCCCGTTTTATTGGATACTTTGGAAAAAATCAAGCAACGTTTAGGAAGAAAGCGAATAATTTACCTAAAATAGACACAACATAAATCCCTTTTGATATTTTCAAAAGGGTTTTTTTTTGGGCATGCCGCAGCTTTCACTCCTTTGCTGTAGGGTTAGGCGTTACGCTACAGTCTTCTATTTCGCTGCGCTACAGAAAAAAGGATTTCCACTACCATTCTGCATGCTAGACTGTGGGATTAATTGCTAATTTGTTTGATTTTACGTTTTGTAAGAAAAAAAGAATATATTTGAGATAATATCAAAGAATTATCTGATATGGGGACTTTGGTTATTGTATTATATATAAATTAGTTGTGAGTAAATCATAGAAAAAGCTGCTTTGAGATGAAAAAAATTGGATTAATTGGAGGTGTTGGACCCGAATCATCGATTGAGTATTACCGTTTGATAATAAAACGATTTCAAGAGAAGTTAAATACAAAAGACTACCCTGAACTAATGATCAATAGCATCAACATGACTCAGATGCTCGATTATGTTTTTAATAACCAACTGGATAAATTGGTTCATTTTCTTATGGAGAGAATTAATGATTTAGAAAAAATAGGGGTTGATTATATAGCTATTGCATCAAACACGCCACATATTGTTTTTGATAAATTAGCTGAGAAGTCAAAGACTCCATTAATAAGTATTGTTGAGGCCACTTGTAAGGAAGTTAAAGATAGAAAGATGCAGCGTGTAGCACTATTTGGTACTAAATCTACCATGACTAATGGTTTCTATAATGATGCTGCGCAGAAATATGGAATTAATATTGTCATACCTGATGAGGAGAAGCAAGACTTTATTCATAATAAATATATGACAGAACTGGTTTTTAACAAGATTGTACCTGAAACTAAAGAGCTATTAATTCAGATTATAAGAGAATTAAAAGAAAAAGAATCTATTGAAGGCTTGATTTTGGGAGGGACAGAGCTGCCTTTGATTTTAAAGCAGTCAGATTTTGAAGACATTAAAATATTTAATACTACGGATATACATGTTGAGAGTATTATAGCCAAAATGCTTGAAAATTAGAACGCCTTTGGCTCTCGTTTGCAACTAGGCCCCGCTTTGCTAGGAAAACGGAATCAAAGTGTTTGTAACGCGACTCATTATAAACGAACATTGGGATGAAAATTACTTCAAGTGTTCACCAATAATAATGCGCGGTATCCACAATGCTGGGCTGCCAAAATCAAAAAGCCCTTTTAAAAATTTTCAAAAGGCCTTTTTAATGTGCTTATTTGTATTGGTTTTAGAAACCATAATTTACTCCGAGTCCAAAAACCTCACTTACCTGAACGGCTTGTATTGAGTTGTCATCGTATATCGTTTGCAAAACGACGTTCGCAGACAGGTATTTATTGATTTTCATGACCAAATGCATTTGGTAATCGATATCCACATTTTGCGGATTGTCCAAATAGTTGGAGTACAAATTCAAACGATTCTCAATGGATACGTTAGCCATCACATTAAACTTGTAATTGGCCGAGATGCTGGCCCCGAATTCAAAACGGGAACTGTCACCTTGCAATACGCCAAACGACGAGCCAAATTCAGTAAAATGTTGGTGAACAAGAATCAGTTTTGCGGTAGCGGGAGAAAAGTTGACACTCAGGTTATTGCTTTTTTTCCATAATATTCCAGGTCCAAATTGAGTATAGGCCGGCGAGAATAAATGCGAAATTTTCAGGTTGTTTTTATCATAACCCGCATCCATTTGGGTTTTAAAATTGAAAAATAACGAATAGTACCAATCTCCTTTAGCTTTTTTTCCCCACAGTGAGTTTAATTCCAGTCTATCGTCAGTTTTGGCTATTCTATCGTTGCCTTTTATTTTGGTCAAGCCATAAGCGGCGATAAATTTGCTATCCCAAACCACAGCTCCTTTTTTATAATTGAAATCATAATTTAGGGTAAAATTCGCCGCAATGTTTGATGTTCCGCCGCCAAGCCATTGTTTGTTGTAAGCGGATTGGTTAAAAAGTAAGGATATGTTTCCGTCTTTAGTCCAAAACTTTGTGGTGTCTTTTGCAGTCTCCTGAGCATTTGCAGAGACTACAGCCAAAAGGAATACAAAAGAAAGCAGCGTTTTTTTCATGTTTCTGTATTTTTGAGCAGTCTATTTTTTCGCCTTGTACAGAGGGACTGCGGAGCAAGCCTCACCATACATGATGCTTCTGGCAAAGGGTTGCAAATTCTGCGCTACCAGAAGATAGGCGCGCATAGGTACTGGTTTATGAGAACAGCCTTTGATAATAACCGCTTTATTGGCGTAGACGGAATAATCAATTTTGGCTAGTAACTCTTCATAAAGGGAAGCATCTAAGTCTTGTATGTTCCCGTCAACAATTTTCTTCGCAAATGGGGCCACTTGAATGGTCACTAAAATGGAAGCCCAGGCTGGAACTATTGCGTCTGTACTGCAATGGATGGCCACAAATTGATCTTGGTATTGTGTCCAGTCATGATTCTTGAGGTGTTCCCTAAAGTCTTTTTCTTTCAGCAAAAAGCCTTCCAACAGCCATTGTGAAATGTCTATTTGAGCACGAACGCCCTTTGGGTAGTGATCTTCAAGATCGAATACTTCTAGCGCGCTGGTTGCCACTTTGTTTATAATTTCTTCCATTTTTAAAGTATTTAGTGGTCAATGTTCAGTATTTAGATGCTAACTGATTAATAAAAAAAAACTGAACACTGAACACTTTTTGCTACAGCATTCCCAATTCTAATTTTGCTTCCTCGCTCATTAAGTCTTTGCTCCATGGCGGGTCAAAAGTGATTTCCACTTCGGCGTCCTTTACATGCTCGATTGACTTCACTTTTTCTTCGACCTCTCTCGGCAAACTTTCCGCTACCGGACAGTTAGGGGAGGTTAAGGTCATCAGTATTTTCACTTCATAGTCTGTGTTGACCATAACGTCATATATCAATCCTAATTCGTAAATGTCGACCGGGATTTCAGGATCGTAAATTGATTTCAATTTTTTTACGATTGCTTCGCCTAATTCAGCTGTGTCTATAGTTGCTTCTTCCATCATATCTAGTTTAGTTTATTTTAGTTTTAAGGTTGTGAAATACACTTAAAAATTTATTATTCAGAAAACTTATCTTTAGCGAGTATTCTCTTTGACTGATTCGTAGTTAGTTCGTAAAATTAATTCTTCGAGTTGAATGCCAAAGCGTACATTTTAATGTTTTTGATCATCGAAACCAAGCCGTTTGCACGGGTCGGCGACAAATGTTCTTTCAACCCTATTT
>JBLIHD010000010.1:0-13866 GCA_047636335.1 Flavobacterium sp. | reverse complement strand
ATAACCTTAATCCCCTCTTTTGTTCTTTCTAATTTATATGTCTAATTTAGTGTTTTTATTAAAATGCTAACTTAAGCTGTTTATAATTTGTTGCTAGTTCTAGCCTACTTACGAAAATCCTCACGGACTTTCTTTATCGGTAATTATTTACTAAACTGGTTGCTTAAAACACGCAACTAACCATACACAAAACCGTTATGGTTTATATGAATGAACCAATAATCATTCTAATAATTTAAAATAACGTACATTATGAAAAGTAAAAAAAAACAAATTAACGAACCTTTTAAAAACCGGAATTCTATTCTTTGGGATTTCTTTATTGCTTTGGAATTGTGAAAATCAAAATGAATCTATAATAGAAGCAACTATTTCTCTAGAAGATAGCAACAACTATCCAAATAAAATTTCTTCAATTCCCTTTCAAGAACTACCCTTTAATTTACAAGAAACAATTTCTAAATCTAAAACATTACTTAAATCTAAAAATGAGACTTCTGTTATTTTTGATTCTGAAATAATTCTTAAAAATGTAGAAAATACTTACCCTTTTTGGTATTCTTTGGGCGTTACAATGGTGTGCTTGCTTACCCAAATACATATGCCTCTGTATACCCAGCAGCATCAACGCTTTATTTGTTCAAATACCCCCAAGGCATTTGGTTTTACTCATAAAACATCACAAAAAAGTATTCGTCAGTACCGAGTTTTGTAGTCTCGCTTTCTTCAGATGTAACTTCGCAGTTACCACCCTTGCGACTTACGAATGGTTATTGGAGTTACCCAAACCCATAAGGGACTTGTACCCTCTAGATTAATAACTTATCTTTCGATAAGGTAAAGATGCCCATACTGGGCATACACACCGTGTATATTGCGTACCCTGCGGATACACAAACCGTTGCCAGCAATACAATAAAAAATTGCATATATTAAATTTTGTACATATATTTGTACTTTATAAAATACAATATTATGCAAATAGCAACTGTTTCTGACTTTAGAAAGGATATTAAAAGTTACTTGGATAGAGTAACAAAAAACTTTGAAACTTTAATTATAAACCGAGGAAAAGATTCTGGAATTGTAGTTATGTCATTAAATGAATATAATTCTTTAATAGCCACAAATCACGAACTTTCTTCTCGAAAAAATGAATTAAGATTAGATTCTGCAATTGACAAACTAAAAAGCGGAACGACTTTCAATAAAGACCTAATCGAAAATTAAAATGAAGTATGTATTCGTTGACGAATCTTGGGAGGATTATTTGTATTGGCAAAAAACAGACAAGAAAAAACTGAAGAAAATAAATGAATTTCTGAAAGACATTGCTCGAAACCCTTTTGATGGAATTGGAAAACCTGAACCGCTAAAACATAAATATGCAGGATTTTGGTCAAGACGAATTGATAGCGAACATAGACTGATTTACCAATATAGAGAAGGAGAAATATTAATTGCGAAATGTAGATTTCATTACGACTGAAAAAAGCACTGCTGGCAATCGAATAAACGACTGACGGTTAAGTGACCGCCTACTTGCGGGAGTCCAAACACTTCTGTTGCATTTCCATTTTAAGTAAATAGGATATATACCCGAGCCAGTTCTCTAACTTATACTCATTTCACAGGAAATGTCTGTGAGCGTTTTTCAACGGATAAAATTATTCCACTAATACAAACTCTCCTTGAACGACATTATTGCAGGGTGAGAGTTCTTCTTTTTCACATCCTGAAAGCAAAAAAAGAGTTACTACCATTCCAATGATTTTGAGACTTTTATTAATTATAATTTTCATAGTTATTTTGATTTTAACGTTATATTGATAAGCTTTAGTTCTTCTCCTATCGAAACGATATAAGAGTCAATTTCAAGATCGGTAAAAAGAGCCTCACCATTTGTGATTTTTTTAGCTATAATTGTATTACCATTACTATTAATTGCTACTGTTGCCCCTTCTTGACTAGAGACTACCTTTATAGCTCCGCCTGCATAGCAAACAGCATCTTTTTTATAGAAAACAGTTGGAATACTGATTTGGTTTACAGTAACCACATAATTGGTCAGACTTGATTCATCTTCAGACAGAACTTCGTATGTTATTGCAGAAGAAAAATTATCTGCAATCTCGTTCGATTTTTGTTCAATTTTGTTTTTAAACAATCTCCCCCCTTTACTTAATGTGAATACAGGTTTTAAGTCAGTTAGAGTGTAACTGTCATATAGAGTAATGTCAACCTTATTACTAGTAATTACTGATGAGGCAGTTTTAATGTCCGCAAAATCAAACATTAGAATTTCGGCCTTGTTATTAAGGGCAGGTTCTGCAATGCTGTAGGATTGAAATAAGTTTCCTTTGTGCTCGTTTACTGCAAAGACAATTTGTTTGGTTACTGTGGTAACTTTATCAGTTGTGCTGTCATATAGTTTGAATGATATAGCTTCTCCTTGCGTATTAGAAAATACTGTGAGGTAAGCATAGTGATTTGTTTCACTAGCAACATAAGTAATGCCGCTTATTCCCCGGCAAGAAGAGCCAACAAAAGCTGCGACCTTATCATTTGGATTAATTAATTGTTTTCCGTCTGCATTCAGTTTTGCTAGAAAGGTCATCGTATACTGATAGGTATTCTCATTTACGGACCAACTAGGAGTTTGCGCAATTAAGTTATTAAAGAAAAGTAATACCAGTATAAAGCAAAGTGCTATTTTTTTCATAAAAAAAATTTTATTGCGGAATTATTATTTTAGTTTTTTATTATTTTTTCTATAATTATTTTGCCACCAATATGTAATTTAAGGAGATAAACACCAGAAGGTATCGTAGGACTTATTTTCAATACTGCAGCATCCGAATTGATTTTAAAAGTATCCTCGAATATAACTTGACTAAGCATATTGTAAATTAAAACCTTTGCATCTCCTCTTTCTTTGGTTTCAATTGCAATTTCTAGATCATGATAAAAAGGATTAGGGGATACACTTATTTTTTCTTTCAATAAATCAATTAGAATAGGATTAGAAATGCTACCTAGGATGGCATCTATAGAAAAACTGATTGTTTTGCTCGTCGGTTGTGCGCTTTTCCCTTTTCCAACGAAGGCGGTCAGTGTTTCTGGTTCACTACCATAAATAGTTATAAAAGCCAAATTCGCACCTTCAATATTTTGAGTGGTAGTAATTCCTCTTAATTGGCCAATCTCATTGTAGAAAAAGAGCGTATCAAAACCTTTGGGTATTTTTACAATTGCACTCATAGTACTAGGAAATTGCGTGAATTGGCTTGACAACACCTCCTTTTCTATACGGCTTGCTAGTCCAATCTTTTGAGTACTCGTTTTTGCACTTGAGCTGTTCAAATATTCTGGATAACTAAATGGTTGAGCTATATTTGTTTTTAGCATATAGCCTTCGCCCGATTTTAAATAGGACAAAGATCCTTTCCACCCAATAGTAGGACTGTATATGGCAAATAAGGATTGGGACTTTATAAAATCACCATCACTAGCATCAAGATTAGCTAAAGCATCCGAAACAGGTACATTTTTTGAAACTACAAAGGGAAGCCAATTCCAATTTTGGTTTAAGTCAAAAAACCATGTATTTAAATCCACAGAAACACCTTTGATGTTTAATTTTTGTGCCACTGACAGTTTTATTTTATACATTTTATTTTTCGTAATACCGCCGCTACCAGATACAGTGCCAGACCATCCACTTCTAGCTGGATTGGCAGTATTAAGCTGATAGGCATCAAGTAATGCCGGAGCATTTGACTTTATTAAGTCCGAAGTATTTAGAGTTAGGGAGTTTGTAAGCGCATTTAAATTCCCGAATCGTGCATCAGTTACGTTAAAAGACGTCCATGTCCAGCCTTGGTTTAAGGAAAGTTGCTGGCCCATTACTTCGGTATTGTTAAAAATAGCGGGTCTGGTATAAGTTCCAATAACTTCATCTGCCAGATAAGGGATCGTTAATTCGCTGTTTAAAGTGGCTTCTTTTAATTTTCCCTCGGAAGCATCCCAAATATAAAATGAAATATTTTCTTCGCTAACTTCATTACTATAAACCGTCAGATATACAAAGTATTCCTTAAAACTTGCGTCATATATAACACTTGCTTTTCCGCGAACCTCACCGTTAACTGAAGCCACCACCTTGTCGTATAGATCATCCGTAAAAAAATCACCTAATTTTACTTTTCCGATGATACTCATTGATTGGCTATACCTGCTTGGATCAAGTTCCAATATAGGTTCTTTCTCCAGCACTCTTAGGTCTAGTTGTATTTTCTCATTATAACCATAATCGGTATCTAGAGATAAAATAGTACTGTAATCGCCAATTGCCAGATCACGGTCAACTGTTACCGTTAATGTCATATTAGAGTTAGGCGCGATGGTTCCTGAATTTGTGGATGAAGTTAGCCAGTTTGGCAAATCAACAGTGTAAGGTTGCGGTGTTCCGCCTCGATTGTTTATGGTAACATCAAATGAGAGGTTTTCATTGGTTCTTTTTATTAAATGTACCACATCAGTATGTCCTTCCACAAACCATTTCACGGGACTTTTATTAATTAGGGCGCTCCAGGTAACTGGTGATTTTTGTCTATTATCTGCCATGTCATTAAGATTAGAAACCGTAATGTAAGCCACTTTTCCTTCGATGCTTGACCAGTCTGTAATTTGTGGATTTAGTGCTATTTGATCACCATTTATTACTACATTGACAACAATGGATTCTGTAGGACGGAATGATTTAATAGCTGGAGTTTCATCAGAAAAAGCAAGTGGTTTACTGTTTAATAAAGCATAACTACTTGTTTTTTCGAAAGGGGTTGAGGGATAATAATATTTAGGCCCATCAGCAATTGGTTGTTCAGGTTCATTAAATGTGCTGTATAATAGCAATCCCGTGCTGTTAAAATCGAGTTCGTGGTATCGATCTGCTTTTATTTGATCTGCATTTCGGGCAGTTTTCCAAAAACACAATTCGTCTAGTAAACCCACATAATTTTGGTCTATGCTTAAAGGACTGATTTGACCGCCGGCACCAATGAATATCTTACTCGAATTAAATCCTCCTAAAGCATTGCTTGCAAGAGATTCCACCTGATTTCCATCAATATACAGCCTAATAGAGCCATTTCTGGTTAAGCTGAATGCAACATGATGCCAGCTGTCATTATTTACTTGAACAGTTCCAAACGGAAATGTTGTTGCTTCTGCTTGTAGTTCCAAGTTACCGTTAGCATTCAGATTTATTGCCCATTTATTTCTATATCCATTACTTTCTATGGAATCAGTGGCATCTCCTTTACCATTAGAAAATAATGTTGCAGGACCAGTTTGATTGGTTTTCATCCAAAAGGAAAGTGTAGCATCCATTTCTTTAGAAATAATTACTTTTGAAGCATTTTCGAGAGTTAGGTAATTAGTCCCATCAAAATTGTAGGCTGTACCCTTGGGGCTGATGTCCCAATTGGTATTGGCAATAACTAGATGTTTGTTTCGTGCCAAATCATTGGCAATTAGGCCATTTCCTTCGTTTATAGGCCAGTATCCTAAAAGATCTGTTTCGTTGCCAGTTAACACGCTATTCATATTCGCTACTGCAGCTTCTCTTGATATACTGCGTTTCCAGAAACGGAGATCGTGAAGATTTCCTTTGAAAGTGTTTCCTCCTAATACAATCGAATTCTCATTGGTGAAGTTTAATTGATTATTAACCGATATCATTTCTTTTTCTGTATCATTTTCAATGATTCTCAATTCATTTGCTCTAGCATCATAGGAAAGTGCATAATGGTTGAACTCACCGTCTTTAGTAATTGTTGTGTTAATACTCTGACCGCCAATAGTATATTTTAAATTACTATCTATCAATTCAATTTTAATTCCATTACTTTGGTTTAATAGGGTAGATGTTCCAGAAGGACTTGAGTTTTTTAACCAAAATTCGATACTAAAATTGCCAGATGTAATCGCCGGTTTATTAATGGTGGCTATATTGCTTGCACCATTAAAAGCTAGAGAAACTTCATGTTTTACAGGGCTTTGGTTTTTTTGGACTAAAAACTCAAATTTTGTGACAGTACCATTTGTTTTAACCGGTTCGTTAAATCGTAGTGTTAAATCATCTCCCAAGCCTAAAATGCCGTTTTTTGGGGTGGGTGTTTCAAAAAGTAAGGGAGAAGTGAGATCTACTTTTCCTTCAATAATGGCAGATATGAAGGTAGTCTCATTATTGCAACTAGTAACAGCTCTTAGTTCATAACTTCCGTTCGCTAATCCTAATGCTGCAATGTCCCAAGTATAATTTAATTCGTTAGCTACTATCAATTCTATATTATTATCTCCTCCGCTAAATGCAGTGTCGTAATCGACTTGAGTTTTATAATAAGTTCTTAAACCAATCCAATTAGGTGTGCCTTTAAATCTATATTCTAAATTAATCTTTTGGAAACTGGCAAAACTAGTATTATAGTCGCCCAGTTTTATATTTAAAGGGTTTGTATCATCTCCATCGTAGGCAGTGTTTCTATTGAGTAGCCAGTTGTTTGATGGTTCCATAATAGCTACTGGAGAACAAGCAGGTACAAAAGTTGCCGATACGAGTACACTATCTGTCGCATTTTCATCGCAATCAGATTCTAGACTTACTTTTATGTCTTGGTAGTCAAACTGATCTTGTTTTACTTTCTTAAGTGTCATCGTATACGATACCGTTCCTCCAGCCGGAATAGTTACAAAAGTTCCGTTAGGCTCTATATTGATTGCTGCATTATCCGGGTTGGTAGCTTGGTCTACATAAAGTTTGAAAGTTGCATCTTTATTAGCAGTGCTTGTATTGCGAAGACTAAGTACAAATTCCGCATTTCTACCATCAAATATTCCAGCAACATCTGCTGCTTCTACTGTTATTTCTGGACTTTCTAAGGCAAGAGTTGCAGCGGTTAAAGCCACGCGGTTTGCTTCCGGTAGCTCAATAATGCTAGCTAATGGATCAGTAACATTTGGATGCGCTGGGTTATAAAAATAAGACAATTCTTCTCCCTCATAAGGGCATGAAGTTTGGCCCCCTCTAGTAATAAAAATAGGGCCGTTACCATCAAAAGCATTAATCATATCAATGCTGAATGAGTTATTGGCATCACCATCTTTTAGCGTATAACTTATGTTTGTGGTCTCTTCAGAATTATCTTCACTAGAACTTCCAGATCCAGACCCAGTACTGGTAGTGCTTTCCATACCAAACCCAGCTCCGTTAAATTCAGCGCCAACAGCTACTACAACAGCTTCATCTAATTGTAATTCGTAAGAATAGGTGTTGGCAGTTAAACGGTCTACTTCAAAACCTTTTGTCAATTCGCCAATGCCAGAATCGAATGAAACATTTTCGAAAAAAGTTCTATTTAATAAATCTTGAAGTTGCTTAGCCGATTCCGACAAAGTATTTGTCGCCGGATCTTTTAAACTTTCTATAATGGCATTTAAGGAAGACTTTAATTCGTCTTTGTCAGTAAGCGCTTGGTATTTAGTTAATTCGTTGTTTAGGATTATTTTTCTCCAAAGATTGATAGAGGAGTTGTAAGCGCTTATAGAAAGTACACCATTCTGGTTTTCAATAAGAACCCCCGATTTAATTTGGTTAATAATATCTAAATACTGTGGGATAATATCATTCAAAATATGACGCTGTGTATACATAAACACCGTTTTTTCTGGGGACTCATTAAAATACATCGCCTTATTAACTTTAGGATATAGTGATGTAGATGAAGTTTGTGTACCATTAAGATAAGTTACAGCAATAGGATTTGTAGAACCCGTTCTTGAAGTTGTTAAATCATCATAAGTACCATAAAACTGATTAGCTGAAGTTCCAATATATAAATCGGCATCACCACCAACCCAATCCGGTTCGTCACTGGTTGAAATGGTTTGGTTAAAGCTATAAGTAGTGCTGACACTTCTTCCGTTGCTAGATGATTGTTCCGTACTCACTCCAGTTGTTAAATCGTTGGTGTTTTCTGTTTCCATTACTGGACCAGCTAGTCCTCCTCCTACACTAAGTGTAAAACCAAGAGAAACAGTGGTGTTTAAATCGTTTCCATTACTGGAGCTAGATGTGTTTTCTTTAGAGAAACTAAAAGAAGAACCCTTCTCTATTGTTGCAGAACTTCCTGATCCTGGCGGATCTCTTAATATAATATCAGGCAATTGTGGGCCTGCAGTAACAAACGTTTGTGAACCATCTGCAACTCCTCCCAATAAAAGCCCTTCATTTTTATAATCCGTTAACGGATAATCAACCCCATTAGATCTGTATTTTAAATCAATGGTTCGCTTAAAGCCTGCAGTCCCATCTGTATTGGGAGTTCCTCCTTTAAAGCTATAGGTCAATATGCTTGGGTCTGTAGCAGAAACTGTTATCTTTTCACTGTTTTCTAAAGCCAAATTATTAGTGGCAATTAAAGTGCCTCCTTCAACAGGGACCATGTCAATAACGGGTGAAGTAAGGCTGGTGTCGTAGTTATAATAAAGTTCCTGACCTTGAACTTGAATGCTATAATCGCTAAATTGAGTGTAAATTGGAGGGTTTTGTTGTGCCGATACCGTGTAGGTAATTTCTTCAGAAATTATTGTATGATCATAGGTTTGACTTAAAACTCTTTGCGTAGGGTTTGCTATATGTGCAAATTTCAGCACTTCTTGATAGGGTTGTCCAGTAATGGTGTCTTGTCCTTGAGTAAATGTTGGGTATTGTAAGGATTTTATGGCTGTAAAATTGATGGTTCTGTCGGCATCTAAAATAGGAGTGTTATCCGGGTTTTTACCGTTAGTAAATGTTAAATCATTTTGAGATAGCATGTAATTTAGGGGCAATAGAGAAACGCGGTATTCTCCTGTTTCACTATTGGTTAAAAATGTAGTTTTATATTCTGGCGTGACACTAGTGGCACCCGTTGGCAAATAACCGAGAGTTACTTGTGCTTGGCCAATATTGTTTTCAGAAGTATAAATTGTAGATCTGTTTACTCCATTTGCATCCTCATACGAATACCTTTTTTTTCCATCGTAACCAAAACCAATCTTTCTATCGGCTTGTAAGGTTCCACCCACAACTCTGCCAACTACAATCACTTTTGTGTTATCAATAAAGGTAATGGATTCATCACGGTCTTCATAAAAATCTTCATAGGTTAGTTCATTTACTCCATTACTGTTCTTTGCAGGATACCGTCCTTCAGACTCAAAGGTATGTCCGCTTTTGGTTATGCTAATGGCGTGTTTACCTATGGGCACTTGTAGCGTAAACTGGCCGTCAATATCCGTTTGAATAGGCATGTTATTGGCGTCAATTGCTTGTACATTATCAATGCTTACAAAAGCTCCTGGAACAGGTATTTGCGCATATCTCTGTAGTTGTGTAATTTGCCCTGAAGCGTCTCTCTCTGCCCAATATTCTCCTTTTTGGAATATCATATTACCTTTTACATAGGCGTTATAAACTTCGTCATCCTTAATGTCTCCTATTATTGGAGCATCAGAAGTGGTCGGGAAAACACCTCTACTATCATAAACAGCCCTTCCCTTAAATACAAAAGAAGAATTATCTATAAAGTCTACTTTATTGACTACTGTAGATCCTACACCTAAAAAGGCCAATTGTTGTTTGGGGTTGAATTCATGCTGCCCTAGTGAAGGTACAATAGTAAAAGAATCGCCATTACCGCTGTAAGGCACTGCTGAGATCACATAATTGCCAAACTCATCTGTTACACCTAAAACACCTAATTGATTGCTTGTTGGGATATTATTTACGCTGTTGTCAAATGTTGGTGTTTGTGCAGCAGTTAATAACGAATTGCTCAGTTTAGCATTATTACCATTGAAATTAAAACCGGTACGTGCCAAATCATAAGCGTAATCGCCAATATTTTCGTTAGCACGAATGTAGGTGTTTAAAAAAGCTTCATTACCGCTTAAATAACGACGGTAATCGCGTCGAATTTGAGCAGGAGTTAAAGCAGTTTCCCATACCCTAAATTCATCTAAGTATTGTGAAACTTTTCCTCCCATTTTAAAATGAGACCATGTTTGAGGTTGCCCACTTGCTGTAGTATTTAACTTAATTGGTATATTATTAATATCAATTCTTAATGGAGCTAATCCTTTTTGGTTAAGAATACTATTTATTTTAGTTTTATAAGCAGCATCAATTAAGCGGCCGTTAATGTAAAAATCCACAGCTTCATTGTCTCTAATTACCGCACTAAAATGAGTAAAATCAGTGTTCATGTTGTCTATGGGCACTAAAATGTCATTCCCATTATTATCTATTTCGCCACTTGGGTAATAACCAAAAATAGCAATGTATGCGCCTCCTACATTGGTCATTATATATTGGCCGTTATTAGTCCATATGTTAAAAGATAAAGATTCATTAGCATTACTTTCTAATTTGTAGATAACAAGATGTTTGTCCCATGTCGATAAATCTTGTTCTGATTTTACCCATGCTTGTAAAGTGATAGAATCTTTAAGGCTATTGTGTAACCTCGGTACAGAAATGTAACCATTTGCGGGTACTTTTAAAGAACTTCCAAATTTTAATGAAGTCCCTGTAGGATTTGCCACCACTCTTACATCTTTTACCGGATTACCGCCAGTAAAACTTACATTACCAGTAATAACACCTGTAGGGTTTCTGTAACCTATGCCTGTAATGTAAGTTGAATATAGAATCTCTAAACCATCCACTTCAACTCCTTTTGCAGCTATTTTGTAGCGATACAGTTTACCGCCTTCTATATTGGTATCTACAAAGGTTCCTGCATCTGCGGCTAGTGTTTTTAAAGAATTACCCCAATTTGGATTTTGGCTATCTATATCTTCTGTTCTAAAGACCGATATGCTCACAATTTTCTCGCGGTTCTGTTTTACATCCCAATTAACCTCAATTCTATCACTAAAATAACCTTTGGATACCGTGAAAGCATCTTCCGAAAAAGTGTTGTATCGATAACGGATTCCCCATGGAAAACCTAAATCTTTGGTATAATTTTGTGCAGGGTTACTGCCATGAGGGGCATTAATTACACCCATGAAGGGCATTCCTACTTGTAAACCTACGCTTTGGATGATAAATGTTTTATTTACGCCATTTACGGCTTGTGTTAGGGTAAGGTTAAGGTTCTCTTTTTGAGAAGCTGCGGCACCAATTACGGTGGCAACCCCTTTTTGTTCTTGACCAAATAAATTGCTAAAGCTTACTAATATTAAACAGAGTAAAATAATATATTTCTTCATTTTGATAATTTATTGGGATAATAAAAAATAGGGTAAAACCTAGTAGAATTATATTTTGATAATATAGTTTACTCCGTAGTTAATGGGACGTGTTTCTGTACCACCAGTTGCAGCTGAGTTGCCGTTTATATTATGGGCATGGTTCCCATCACTACTGATTGAAAAAGGTCCTAGATCAGTACTATTAGTTGTAGCGGCAGAATTTTCATCTTGATATTGATCGTTTTTGTCATAAGTACCATCGGTTCCATTTCTTCTTCTTTTAATTGAATGGGTGTGTACACCGGCACTGTTCGTATTAATATTAACCAAATGTAAATGCTCTTTAAAATCGTCTTGCTGCACTGCTTTTAAAGCTGGCCCAACTTTACCGCTTGCTGCTGTACCTGTGCCACGCAAAAACATTCCATTTAAGTTCGGTGTAGTAGTACTACCTAGTAAAGTTTTTAAATTCGCTGTATAAACATTGTCAGGAAATGTACTCCCATTGCAAAGCAACCATCCGTTTGGTGCTGTAGTTCCTATAAAAGGCATGATTGATCCGGTGGGTACGCCGTTTTGAGCAAAAATAGCATACGGAACAGATTGTAGTTTTTCATTAGAGAAAACCACGCTGCCTTGTACCACTTTCAAATAAGCAGATTGAGTGCTGATTTGGTTATATTGTGCTTGGTCAATATCCAATACATAAGAAAATACCCCAAAATTATCAGTTTTAACATTGGCTGTTTTGGTTACAATTAATTGTTCGCTATTACCTGAACCTAAATAATAAACTTTAAATACCAATGCCAGTTGATCAATATTTGCAATAGCAGCATTTGTTTCATCACGGGCAATTCCTTGAATAGACATTCCTGATGAGGTTACATTTGTTTGAGAATTGACATTTTTAGTTGAAAAAATAGCGGTAAAAGCGAAAAGAATTAGATAGATTTTTTTCATGTGAAATATTAATTTTTATTATGTATAACAAAAAACGTAAATACCTAAACAAAAAACAACAACCTCTCTTTAGGAAACATATATTTGTCACATATTTTGAATACTTGACACATGTTTCTAGATCTATTATCGCTGCTCGTCGGTTTTTTATGTCTTTTTATTGCGGTTTTTATGATTTGTAATCCAAGCAAGCATCATAAAACAAATGTCTATTTTATAGTTATTTTATTTGTTGTGGGGTTTCAGCGTTTAATCTATGCCATTGAAGTTTTAGGACTTGTAGAAGAAACTTATAGTCCTTTAAAAAAGGTGTTGTCAATTGGCTTTTATTTTGTTCCGATTTATTATTTATTTTTTAGAAGATTGATTCATCGTAATGCTAAACTTAAAAATGAGTTGTTACATTTTATTTTACCAACCGTTTGGATTTTAAAAAGTATACTGTTTGTCGATTTTGGAATAGGCAGAGTTCTCTTCCTGTTCTACTCGGTCTTTTATTTCGTATTCATTCTTATTATGGTTAAGAATTTTATTTACAGAAAAAGATTCTCTATGCTTGATAAAGTTGAGTATCGGGCAGGCAAGAGTTGGTTGTTTTTGATGGTTAGTTTAGTTTTTTTATCAATAGTCTTTGCGAATTACTTTTTGTTTAGCGAATCAAATTCTCAAATGAATTTAAATTCTGCTTATGGGTGCACCTCTATATTTTGGTTTGTAATTCTGATGTACATGTTTAAAAACCCAATTCTGATATTTGGAGAACACTATTTGTTGAAAAACATACGTTTAAATGAGTCAACAGAATTTTTAGTTTGGAGTAGAAAGCTTTTAAAGCCGATAGAAGAAAAAGACAAAATAGTTTATAATACTATTGCAAAGAGAATCGATTTCATTATTTCGGATATTCAAATCCTTCAGAAATCTTTGCCTATGTTGACTAAGACAACTTTTACCACCAGTACTTTGTCTAAAGAATTAATAATGCCAAAACGTCATTTAGAGTTTGTTTTTAAGTACTATTGTCATTATTCCATTAATGATTTTAGTAATCTGGTAAAGGTTAACTATGCCGTATCACTTATTGATAAAGGTTATCTAGACAATTATACAGTAGCCTCTTTAGGAGAAAAATGTTTGTTTAATTCAAGATTTACGTTTTCGAAAAACTTTAAAAAATTTATAGGGATTTCGGTGATTGATTATAGAAATAGTACTGTTAAATCAAAGCTGTTTTTGGCAAGAGCTGTTGTATAATGAATTTTAAAAGTCCATTTGAATCCGAATATAAAATATAAATCGTATCTAAAAACTAAATTTGACTGAACTAAAAATTTAGAATAAAACTAACTCAAAGTGTTTTTTCCTTTTAAACGACTAAAAAAAATCTTTTGAACGATATTAATTAACCAAAAAAAAGGTCAACCTATATCAGTATAATACAACAAGTGCATTACTTGGAAAGTACTTCTAGAAACAACCCCTTTTATTTAAACAATCTCATTAATTACAATTGCGTTCCCGTTAAAAGAAATCACCTCCTTTTCTTGCTTGCCTAGCAACAATTTACCGATTGGAGAGGACACCGAAATAGCAAAATAAACT